>JAVBMO010000180.1:0-2674 GCA_031552355.1 Bacteroidales bacterium
TTCGATTTTTTTACCGGTTTTTGGCTGTTGGCTTTGATTCTTGCTTCTAATTTTTCTTCGCTAACAAATTTTTGAATAATAAGCATTTGAAGAATCGTAATACAAGTAGAAATAAAGTAATAATAGTTCAAACCTGCCGAAAAGCTATTGAACATAAATAAAAGCATAATCGGCATCAAATACATCATCATTTTCATTCCCGGCATACCAGTATTGGTTTGGTTTTTCATGTTCATCATAGTATATAAAACATTTATACCTGCCATTAGCAAACAGAATAAACTTACATGGTTGCCATAAAAAGGAATAGCAAACGGAAGTGAAAGAATGGAATCGAAAGTGGATAAGTCTTCCGCCCACAAAAACGGTTGCTGTCTCAATTCAATAGAAGCCGGGAAAAAGCGGAACAACGCAATCAAAATCGGGAATTGCAACAACATGGGAATACATCCCGACATGGGATTTGCACCGGCTTTTTTGTACAAAGCCATTGTCGCCTTTTGCTTTTCCATAGCCTGTTCCTTTTTAGGATATTTTTCCGAAAGCGCTTTTACACGAGGCTGTAAAATCCTCATTTTTGCAGAAGAAATATATGATTTTGCCGCAATGGGGAACAAAACTATTTTCACCAAAAGAGTCAAAACCAAGATGATAATTCCATAGCTCCAGTTGAATTGTTCAAAGAAGTTGAACACAGGAATAACTACAAAACGATTTACCCATTGAAGTAAGAAGAAACCCCAGCCCAAAGGAATTTGGCGCTCCAATTCTAAATCATATTTCTTCAATATTTTATATTTATTGGGGCCTAAATACAATTTCATACCAACATTGTAATCTTTCTCTACATGGTATGGCACACCGATTTGGGCACTCATATCGCATAAATAAGCAGGGTCAGTATCCGTTTTTGTTGCAATATGAAGTTCGGAATTTTCAAATTTGTCGTCTGCTATTAAAGTTGTGCTGAAAAACTGTTGTTTAAATGAAATCCATTTCAACGGCACTTTTACAGATTCTTCGCCATCTTTTCCATCCGACATATTTTCAACATGCTCCACGGTGGTTTTGTAATACACCGAAGAGGCCATCCGTTCGTTCTTATGCGTTTTTTCTTGACGTTGCAAAGTATTCCCAAAGTTCAAATCGAAAAATTTCACTTCCTGAGTCAGTTCTGCTTGCAGGTTTTTGAATTGAATTCCAAAGCCCAAATCATAATCTTCGCCTTTCACAACATAAGAAAATTCCAAATATTTTGACTCGTCAATTCCAACATTTCCGGAATCGCCGGCATTGGCATACGCTCGCAAAGAAATCAACAAAGAATCCTGTCCTTTTACAGTGTATTTTGCGTTGGCTTCAGCCTCCTCGTTATTGACAAAAATCTTAAAGAAAAGTTTCTCAGAATTAATTCTTTGATTTCCTGCGGTAAGGAAAATAATTCCCATGTTCATTTTTCCGCTGTCAATCAAATTCAATGGTGTTTTTTGATAATTGGTATAATCTTTCAAACTTGCAGAATATAATTTTCCACCTAAGGATGAGAAATTTAATTTCAAAACTTCATTTTCCACAGAAATTTGTTCTGCAGTGCCTTGCAAAGCGTCTGAAAACAAACCATATTCTTTTTGCAAAGCTACCTTCGCAGCTTGTCTTAAACTATCGTTTTGAGAATTTAAATCCTCAACCGTCAAATCTTTTTGACTTTCTTTTTCAAGTCGTTGAGTTTCCTCCGCAGCTTTTTGATTTGCCAACACTAAAGAATCTTGAGTACGCTGTCTTGCCGCTTTTTCTTCCGCGCTTGGGGCGCTCCACCACATGAACCCCACAAAAATCGCGAAAATAATGACCAACCCTATTGTTGTATTTCTATCCATTTTTAAGTTTTTATTGTATTTTTATTCTAAATTTCTATGCTTTCAAGAGAAAACAATCCTTGGTTGAAAAATTGTTTTAAAAATCTATAAATCACTCCTTTTAAATTTATCTAAACGGAATAACCACAAGCTTGCAAAAATACCAATTTTTATTGGGAAAACCTTGCGCATTTTTTAAAATGATAAAAAAGAATTTTTTGATAAGGAAATTCATTTTTCAACGTTATTGATTATGCTGAGAAAATTAAACTTAAACCAATTAAGTTGTTTTGTAGTAAGCCAAACTTTTTGTGTAAATTTGTAGTCTATTATTGACTGCCTAATAAATTAAAGTATGTTGAAAAGTTTAATAAAGAAAATAGCATGTTTATTGGTTTTTCTGTCCTTAGGGTATTTCCATGCGGCGTTGGGACAAGAAGATACCATTTTTCAGATTTTGAAAACCGAGTTGGATAGGAATTTTTCCATTTTGAAAAAAGAAGCGGTTCCGGCCTATTATATTTCGGCGGAACTTACCGATAACCGTTCCGTATCCTGCGTCGGGCGTATGGGATATTTGCAATCGCCCGTAACGGAACCTTTTGCTGCTCGTTATTTATCCACAATGCTTCGGGTGGGAAGTTATGAATTGGACAATACCCATGAAACCAAAGAAGTGGATGGTGGAAACGATTGTATTACAGCCGAAACCGTGGCACAGGAGACCAACGAACGAATCCTGAAAACCGCCCTGTGGTCGCAAATAGATTATTTGTACAAGTCAGCTGTATTGAATTACAATCAAATCAAGGTAGATT
>JAVBMO010000197.1:0-4900 GCA_031552355.1 Bacteroidales bacterium
GAACAACGCCGGATTGATAGCCGTAAACGTTTGGAAAATGCTTTTGCCGGACAAAAGATTGAAAACTTTGATACCAATCGTTTTGAGCAAGAATTGATTTATTACTTTGAAAAATTGGATATTTCGGAAGAAAAAGTACGCTTGTCCAAACATTTAGACTTTTTTGACGAAGTTTTGAAAGAAGTATCCGGAAATGGGAAAAAATTGGGTTTTGTGGCTCAAGAGATAGGCAGGGAAATAAATACCATAGGTTCCAAAGCCAACCATGCAGAAATGCAGCGTTTGGTAGTGGATATGAAAGATGAACTTGAAAAAATCAAGGAACAATTGAGCAATATCTTATAAAAAATCTGTTTAATTGCGATTATGAACGTACACATTATTAATATAGGCGACGAACTTTTGATAGGGCAGGTTGTGAATACCAATGCATCTTGGATGGCTGCAGAATTGAATGCCGAAGGGATGTCGGTTTCGCAGGTGAGTGTGATTTCCGACAAAAAGGAAGTGATAGTAGAAGCTTTGCAAAAAGCCCTGGCTTTGGCAGATGCAGTACTTATTACCGGTGGATTGGGCCCCACCAAAGATGACCTTACCAAACACACATTGGCAGAATTTTTCAATAGCGAATTGAAAGAAGATGCTTCCATGTTGGCGAACATAGCCAAAATATTTGCTGCAAGGGGCTATGAATTAACAGAAACCAATCGTAAACAGGCCGAAGTTCCGGTTTGTTGTACACCATTGTTGAATAAATTGGGAACAGCACCCGGAATGTGGTTCGAGACAGAAGGGAAAGTAGTGGTATCCATGCCCGGTGTGCCTTTTGAAATGAAACAATTGATGCAGGAAGAGGTCATTCCTCGTTTGAAAAGTTTTTTCAAAACGGAACCAATAATCCACAGAACTTTTTCGTTGCAGGGGATAGGGGAATCCTTCCTTTCAGACAAATTAGAAGATTTTGAAGCACAATTGCCGTCCTATATCAAATTGGCTTATTTACCCAACGCCGGAATTATTCGTCTGAGATTGAGCGCTAAAGGAGAGAATGTTGAGGCTGAAGTGGAGAAACAGTGTCAAATTTTGAATACCTACATTAAAGAGTATGTTTTTGGCGTTGAAGACGATATTTTGGAAACCGTTATAGGCCGCTTGTTGCTTGATAAGAAATCTACTTTGGCCATTGCTGAAAGTTGTACGGGTGGATTTATTTCTCATTTAATTACTTCAATACCGGGAAGTTCGGCGTATTTTAATGGTAGCGTGGTTTCGTACAGCAATCAAGTTAAAATGGATTTGCTGGCTGTGCCGGAAGAAATTTTAAAAAAGCATGGAGCTGTGAGTAAAGAAACGGCAGAGTTGATGGCTTTGGGTGTTAAATGTCATTTGAAAAGCGATTATGCTTTGGCAACAACGGGTATTGCCGGTCCCGACGGTGGAACCGATGAAAAACCTGTAGGAACGGTTTGGATTGCTATAGCAACACCGGAAAAAGTTTTTTCGGAATGTTATCATTTTGGAAACGACCGCAAAAGAACCATTCAAAGAGCGGCAAACCAAGCTTTGAATAACCTTAGAAAAGCAATAGTTAATTAGAAATCAGGAATTATAAGTTATGCAAATTAATTATTATGAAAATACAGGCCGGAATGGTTGTGCATCGTATCTTATAAAGGTTTTCACGATGACCATTGCCATTATTGTTTCGGCTTCGTTCATGCAGCCTCATGTGAGTATTACAAGCCCTTGGGCAGGATTTTTGGCCGCTGTCATGATTTCGGCTTTGAATATTTTTCTTCGTCCGATTCTGTTGATTCTCACATTGCCCATATCAATGGTAACCATGGGATTGTTTGTGTTTGTAGTAAACGCTATCATTATTTGGATGACGGATAAAATGATGGATAGTTTTTATGTTGAAAATTTGGGTTGGGCTGTGCTTTTGGCTTTGGTAATATCGGTTGTAAGTTATTTGTTGCAGCTTTCTGAAAGGTGGATGAATAAAAATAAGAAAAAAGACACCGGATATTACGACCAAAATATCCAAAAAGAGGATACCGGTTTTACCGAATATGAAGAGGTGGATGATGATGGAAACCCGATAAATAAATAATTTTAGGAAATGGAAGTATTTCGTACAAAAGCGGAATTGCAAGCCGCTTTACAAGGAGAAAAAAATATAGGTTTTGTTCCCACAATGGGAGCTTTGCATCAAGGTCATATCTCTTTGATAAAAAGGGCTGTAAGCGAAGCAAAAGTAATAGTTTGCAGCATTTTTGTAAATCCCATTCAGTTTAATAACAAGGAGGATTTGGAAAAATATCCACGTGATGAAGAAAACGATTTGCAATTGTTGAAAAAGGCCGGATGCAACATGGTTTTTATTCCTTCGGAACAGGAAATGTATCCCGAAGAAGTGACTGAAAATTATCAATTCGGAGCTTTGGAACAGGTAATGGAGGGCGCTTTTCGTCCCGGACATTTCAATGGAGTCGCGGTTGTGGTTAAAAGACTTTTTGATATCGTAAAACCGCAAAAAGCTTTTTTTGGCGAAAAAGATTTTCAGCAATTGGCCATTATTTGCCAGTTGGTTAAACAGGAAAATATTCAAGTGGAAATAGTCCCATGCCCCATTGTCAGGGAAGAAGATGGTTTGGCAATGAGTTCTCGCAATATGCGTTTATCGCTGGAAGACAGAGCGCAAGCGCCGTTTATTTATCAAATGTTACAAATGGCAAAACAGTATTCTGCCATTAAAAAAGCAGAAGAAGTAAGAAAAATAATAACAAAACAATTCGAAAACAATCCACATTTTAAATTGGAATATTTTGAAATTGTGGATGCAGAAACTTTGCAACCGGTTTCTTTTTTTGAAGAGCATGAAAGTGTGGTGGCTTGTGTGGCCACATGGTTGGGCGGAGTCCGGTTGATAGATGTGTTGAGATTGAAATAGGGGAAGAATCATTTATAGAAGAATAAAATTTCTATATTTTTTTGACAAAAAGAATATTTCTAAATCATTTTTTGTCTTAGAAAGTAATTAACTAAATATCAAATTTTCAAATTTTACAAAAAATGAGTGAAATTAAACCCAATGAAATTCCTGTATTTAAAAATGATCCGATTATCGTATTGGTTTTGGGCCTTGTAACTTGCGGGCTCTATTTGATTTACTGGAATATTAAAATGGCTCAGGTATTGAATGCTACAGCAGGAAAAGAAGTTGTTTCTCAACCTATTGCTATTTTTGCAGGATGCTTAATGCCTGTAAATGCTTACTTTTATTATTTGGCAGGAAAAGAAGCATTGCCTGCGGTGTATGAAAAAATTGGCGAAAAAGGTAAAGACCAATCAACATTATTGTTGGTTTTAGGTATTTTCTTCCCTTATGTTGCTGCTATGATTGTTCAAGGTGATATCAACAAATTATACGCAAATAACCAATAAAAAGGTTTTAAAAAAACTTTTAGGAATTGCCGGGGTGTTAATAATCCTGGCTTTTCCTTTTTTTATTCTCAAAACCAATCCTGATTTTGAGCATTCCCAATCATTTTGTCCTTTAAAAATGCTGACAGGCTTGCCCTGTCCCGGATGTGGTATTACCAAATCTTTTGTGTCCATTTACCAAGGTGAACTCTTGAAAAGCCTTTCTTTCCATATTTTCGGCTTTTTTATTATGTTTTTGAGTGCAGCCGCTCTCATTATTTTGCCTTTAGAAATTATAACAGGAAAAGAATTTTTTAATAATATCTTGTATAATAGGCGCTTTGCATATTTTTTGGCGTTAATTTTAATAGCTTATCATTTTGTACGCATAATTATATTTATTGCCAACCATTCGTTTACTCAAATTCTGCAAGAGTCTGTTTGGTTATAGATTTGTTTATAGAAATAAGCAAGTTTTTCAATATTTTTATTTGTAAAATAGTTGTAGTTTTTAAAAAAACATGTAAGTTTGTTTTTGAGAAACAGAATTACTGATTTAAAACTATAGCATTATGACACTTACACCTTTATTCTGGATTATCCCAATAGCTTCCTTATTGGCATTGGGTTTCGCGTATTTCTTTTTTAAAAACATGATGAAAGAAAGCGAAGGAACAGACATGATGAAAGAAATTGCATCACACGTTCGCAAAGGTGCAATGGCATATCTTAGGCAACAGTATAAAGTTGTGATTATTGTTTTTCTTATTTTGGCAGCCTTTTTTGCAGTTCTTGCTTACGGTTTCGGCATACAAAACAATTGGGTGCCTTTTGCCTTTCTTACAGGAGGTTTTTTCTCGGGCTTAGCCGGCTTTATTGGTATGCGTACGGCTACTTATGCTTCTGCGCGTACAGCCAATGCCGCCCGAAAATCGTTGAATAGTGGTTTGAAAATAGCTTTTCGTTCCGGTGCCGTTATGGGTTTGACGGTTGTTGGCTTGGGCCTTTTGGATATTTCTTTATGGTTTTTGTTGTTAAATACGTTTGTTGATACTCCAAGTACTTCGCAAAATTTGATTGTAATTACAACCACCATGCTTACATTTGGAATGGGGGCTTCCACACAAGCTTTGTTTGCCCGTGTGGGCGGTGGAATTTATACCAAAGCTGCCGATGTTGGCGCTGACCTGGTTGGAAAAGTAGAAGCGGGAATACCGGAAGACGATCCTCGTAACCCTGCTACCATAGCCGATAATGTAGGCGATAATGTGGGCGATGTAGCCGGTATGGGCGCCGATTTATATGAAAGTTATTGCGGTTCTATTTTAGCGACAGCGGCATTGGGTGCTTCAGCCTTTTATATATTCCCCGAAATGCAAATGAAAGCAATTTTGGCGCCCATGTTGATTGCTGCTGTGGGAATTGTTCTTTCCATCATTGGCATTTTTCTGGTAAGAACCAAAGAAGGCGCCAA
>JAVBMO010000113.1:0-6311 GCA_031552355.1 Bacteroidales bacterium
TAAACAGATTTGCTTTTCGCATAGCAACCCGACAATATCCATACCATAATCGTTCAAGCATTTGCGCAGTAAATCAGGTTCCAATATCGAAAATACCCGGTTAAAGGTATCATGCGAGGGGATGCCGTTGGGTAATTCTATAAACTCTTTCAGAAAAACCTCATGGGTTTTGGTAAACAAAACCATATCTTCATAATCCTCCCCATTACTCAGATAGGTCAATAAACCAATGAATAATATGTCGGATAATTTATGCAAACATTTTTTCTCTATCCGAAAGTCTGCTATACTTGATAGGTAGCCATGTAATGATTTCATTATACAAAACTACAAATTTCGTGCGTTTGCCCTATCTTTTCATTCTATAATCTGAAAATTAAACATGGATTCATCGAAATTGTAAAGATAAAAAGATAAAAATATTTGTATATCCAATTTGTTTTGTGGATTTTTGCATAAAAATTCAGAGCTTCAAATATCTTTAAAAATAGGATTTATATGTTACGGACAAACACTTGTGGGGAATTGAACATGACCCATGTTGGCAAAACGGTTACTTTATGTGGATGGCTTCAACGTTCGCGCGATTTGGGTGGAATGACTTTTATTGACCTTCGCGACCGTTACGGCATTACGCAATTGGCTTTCAATATGGAAACCAATGCCGAACTTTGTGAATTTGCCCGTCGTTTGGGACGTGAATATGTGTTGTGTGTTACCGGCAATGTGGCTGAACGCAGTTCCAAAAATCTTAAAATTCCTACCGGCGAGATTGAAATCATTGCCGAAAAAGTGGACATTCTGAATGCTGCCAAAACTCCTCCTTTTACCATTGAAGAACATACCGACGGTGGCGACGACCTCCGCATGAAATACCGTTACTTAGACTTGCGCAGGCCTGTGGTTCGCCAAAACTTGGAACTTCGCCACAGGATGGGAATTGAAATCCGAAATTACCTGAACAGCAAAGATTTTATTGAAGTGGAAACCCCCTTTTTGATAAAATCTACTCCCGAAGGCGCTCGCGACTTTGTGGTGCCTTCGCGCATGAACCAAGGGGAATTTTACGCCCTTCCGCAGTCGCCGCAAACGTTCAAGCAACTGTTGATGGTTTCGGGCTTTGACCGCTATTTCCAAATTGTGCGTTGTTTCCGCGATGAAGATCTACGTGCCGACCGTCAGCCGGAATTCACGCAAATAGACTGCGAAATGTCATTCATTACGCAGGAAGATATTCTGAATACTTTTGAAGGCATGACCAAACATTTATTCAAAACCATAAAAGGTTTGGATGCTGCCGATTTTCCAAGAATGTCGTACGCCGACGCCATGAAATATTATGGTTGCGACAAACCCGATATCCGTTTCGACATGAAATTTGTGGAATTGAACGAACAAACCCAAGGAAAAGGATTTGGCGTATTCGATTCTGCGGAATTGGTGGTTGGTATCAACGCTAAAGCTTGTGCTGAATATACCCGCAAGCAATTGGATGAATTGACCGATTTTGTAAAACGTCCGCAAGTGGGTGCTGCCGGTTTGGTATATATCCGCTACAATGCCGACGGAACATTGAAGTCTTCTGTAGATAAATTTTTTAACGAAGAACAGCTTCGCGAAATTGCTAAAGCCTTTGACGCCAAGCCCGGCGATTTAATGCTTATCTTGGCAGGAAAAACCGAAGCCACTCAAAAAGCGCTTTGCGAATTGCGTTTGGAAATGGGCCAACGTTTAGGCCTTTGCAATCCTCAAACGTTTGCTCCGCTTTGGGTCGTTGATTTTCCTTTGTTGGAATGGGACGAAGACACCCAACGTTTCTATGCAAAACACCATCCGTTTACCTCGCCTAAACCCGAAGATATTGCCATGCTGGACAGCGAACCCGGAAATGTTCGCGCCAATGCTTATGATTTAGTTATCAATGGGGTGGAAATCGGTGGCGGGTCTATCCGTATTTTCAATAAAGATTTGCAAAAGAAAATGTTTCAGGTTTTGGGATTTTCGGACGAACAAGCTCAAAATCAGTTTGGCTTCCTGATGGATGCTTTTGAATACGGCGCACCTCCTCATGGCGGTATCGCCTTTGGTTTCGACCGTTTTGCTTCTATTTTTGCCGGAGCAAACACCATCCGCGATTTTATTGCTTTCCCCAAAAACAATGCAGGACGCGATGTGATGATAGGTTCCCCCTCTCCCATCGACAAATCGCAATTGGACGAATTGAATATTGCCTTAAAATCGTAAAAACAGTTTTTATAGAATGTTTTGTAACGGAAAGAGCAACGCCTCAAAGCGTTGCTCTTTCCGTTTAATTTGGATCATAATATCGAATGGGGTTATCTCAATAAGGCCTTTTTCAATTCATCATTTATCAAAAAGCGAGGTGGAAAAACGAATAGGCTTTGGGGGTACGAATGTCCGTCATCATGCGTAAGCGTTCGGTAGCAATCATCGCCATAATCCAAATGGATAAGGATTCCATTTTCTTTGAGAAAGTCTTGTTGCCTTTGTTGTACTTCTTCAATCTGAAACGGGAGGCAACTTACAACTTCTAATGAAACTTTATTTGTATGTAAATGTAATACTTCGACAATATCGCCTCGTTGAAAACGTATTTTATCGGCGGAACGTCCCGGAAATTTTAGGCTGCAATCTTCCGGCAAAAGATTTTCATCCATCAATTTTCCATTGGGTAAATAAGAACGTTTGCTTTGCGCATTGCCGCAACAACATCTATCGGTGGCATATTCCTGTATCAAAAAAGCATAAATATTGTTTTCTTTCTGTTCTTTGATGAAATGTTCCATATTCTGTTCTGCATTTTTGAGTGTAGAAAAGAAGCCGATTGTTTGTTGAGAAACATCAAATTCAGGATAAGCGGCTTTATCGCCACAAATGCTAATCAAAGTGAGTTTAAAAATGGGGATAGTGCATTCATGCGTATAAAGCGCTTTGCTCATTTTCAGAGCCTTTTCCATAGAATCGCGCGTACCTTTCGATTTTCCCATGGGAAACGCAAAAACAATATCGGCATTTTCAATGATGGAAGTGTTGCGCAAGAATCCGGCTTGCTTTCCATGAAGTTTCCAATTGGGTGGAAATTCTACCATTTCCAAATTGTGTTTTTGTGCAAATTCGCGGGCTAATGTATCCACACCTTGTGCAGCACCTGATACGACACAAGCAATCTGGCCCAAACTAATTTTACTGAATACAAATTCTTCGATAGTTTGATAATCTGTAAACTCTTTCGAACCAACAATGGCAATTTTAACTTTTTCGTTCATTGCCTTCAAAATTTTGATATTCAACAGTTACTTCGTTCCAAAAATCGTTAATCCGCACAATGTCTTGTAAAGCGTAGGAAGTGTGGTCGGCTAAATTGTGGAATGCCCAACAAAATGTTATCTCTTTGAGTTCCGGCCTCGATTGTAGCTGCGCATTCCAATGTCCGGTACAAAACATAGGGAAACTATGACTTCTATCTTTTATTGAAAAATGACATTCATACAAAGGCTGTTCCTTCATTTCGTCAAGGATTTGTGCGATATGAGGCTTGTCCGAATTTTCATCTTCGTCATGTTTGGGGTCAAAACCAAGTAAAGAATCATTTCCATTGTAACAAATATTTACAGTTCCTTTGATTTCAAAATCTTGCAGAAATCCATCGGGATTATTTTTTATCTGTTTCCTCAATTCTAATTGAATCTTTTCGGCTTGGTTTACTACTTTTTGGCTGTTTTCAGTCAAGATGTCATTTACACGAATAAGGTTTTCAACATTTTTTAACGAAAATTCAAAAACGGAATTCAACAATTCTCTTCGTCGAGATAAGGCAGTAGAAACGATTAATTTGAATTTCTTATATTCCAAATGATAGAGCCCTTTTAGCCATGTTTCTATCTTTTCTGCCGATTGCATTTCGGGTTTTTCCAAATGCAGAAACAATTCCTGCGTGGTTTTTGCAGCATTTTCGACTTTTTCAAAATAGTATTGAATATCTTCAACGCCGTAAAACACTTCTTTAGCTATTTTTAAAGGCCTCATTGTTTCTTATTTTAGTTTATTCCAATAATAATTCTGAATTTTCAAATCGTATCGACAAACATTGATTGAAAGAATATCCTGAAGACTTAAATGACGACGAAGAATACCGTTTTCCCAATCATTTCCTGTAAAATTGATAATATGATCGAAACCATTTTTTGTCAATAGCATTTCTGCTTCTTCCAATAACATTTCTGACACCTCATCCATATTAGAACCATATACCTCATTAATTGCCCATTTATTTATTGCTTCATTCAAGACTTTAATAATTCCGGATTCAGGAAGAACTGCGCTACCTGTTTGTTCATCTTTGATAGCTATGTAGAGATTTACGTCTCCTGCTATCCTATAATTAACACCTTTTTCTCTACATAGCAAATCCCATTCTTGCCAATCTGCTCTCATCTTTTCATAACACTCTTTCATTTTTCGGCACAATATGCCCCGTCTTTCAATGTTTTCCTGTGTCCATTCAAAATGACTATCCAATCGTTTTCTTCGTTCATATAAAATTTCTTGAATAGTACCCACGCAAACTTCATTTCTAAAAGCAAATGAGAAAAATATAAAATCAAGACTATTCACATCCCTTACATTATCGACCTTGCTCATCAATACCTCTTCCAATTCCTGTAATGTATAATTTTTTAATTTTTCAGATAAAGTATCTTCTTCATGAAATTTCTTCATATCTTCGAAATTCTTTTTTATACGAAACTCATTTTTGATTTTGTAAATCAAAGGAATTACTGCTTTTTCAATATTTTCGGAAGAAAGCCGGTGATTATCTTCGACTGTTACTATTTTGGAAGAATCGCCATGTTCTTTAAAAACATCAAGATAGGAAAACAATTCATCATTGGTTGAGAAAACCCCATAAATGTCAAATGGCAAAATACACCAGATTTTTTCTTCATAGCCTTCACGATTTTCGGCAAAATACGTTTTTTCCAATTCTTCAAAATCTGCAATTTCCTTTTCCGACAAAGTGTTTCGTTTAGGCAGTTCAATGCTTGGAAACATGCACGGATTAATCACAATTCTGTGAATTTCTTCGAGTTTTAAGGCAATAAAACCACCCAAACTTGAACCGATAACCAAATCTATTTTTTCTTTTTCGATAATACTTTCGGCTAGTTCAACAGCTTCTTTGGGTTGCAAAAGAGGAAAGTCGGGCGAAATAACCATTGCCTCATCTTTGAGCAATTGGCGTAAAGTATTGGCTGTATTGCTACTGTTTCCCGATGAGCCATGCCCATGAATGTAAAGGATTTTAAATGTGTTCATACTATTTTTTGTTTAACTTATTTTGTTGATATGTACTATTTTTTGCAATTTTCTTGCCTTTCTGATAGAATCGTATGTGCCTGTTGAACTTTTTGTAGGGAAAGCAAAGACAATATCGGCTTCTTCCACAATTTTTGTGTTTCGTATGGGGCCGGCAGCAGCGCCATATTTTTTCCATTCGGCAGGAAATTCTATCATTTCCAAATTGTGCTTGTGTGCAAATTTGCGGGCTAATGTATCGACGCCTTTTGCCGCACCCGACACAACACAACTGATATTTTCTGTATCTATCTTCCTCAAGACGAATTCCTCTATGCAACTGTATGAATGAAAAGTACGTGAGCCTACAATAGCGATTTTAAATTTTCCCATAGCGATGTTTTGTTATTACACCGCAAAGGTAAAACACAGATACGCCAAAACTTGACGCAATTTAAAATTGATTTATAAAAAAAGCAACGCTTGGGGGCGTTGCTTGGGGGAAGTTTGAACTCTATTTTTTTTTAGAACTTGCCGTAATTTTCTTTAATCATTTCGCCATATCTAGATATGGGACACCCTTGTTGTGCAAATTGAGGGGCTATACAAGCAATAACTTCTTTATCGTTATACTTTAATTTAAAATTTATTACTTGATACTCATTTTGAGTTTCAGTTCCATCCACTTTCTTCAATTTTTTTGAAATCGTATTCGCTTTTGTGATATGGTTAGAAAGAATTTCTTCAAAAACACGTCCACAAAAAATTACATATTTTCGCTCTTTCTGGGAAATAACGTCCAATAATGTATTGATAAACGGTTTAAGATTTTCTGCACCAATTTTTTTGTAATCAAAATTCGGTGAGCCATAAGGCACTAATTCTAATTGAAGTTTTTGATCAATAACCGTTTCTAAATTGTGATATATATCATCTTCTTTGAATGGAAGGATATTGAATGGTGTTAAGAAACGAACTTGTTTGTGATCGAATTT
>JAVBMO010000070.1:0-3447 GCA_031552355.1 Bacteroidales bacterium
CATCTAAGGCCTCTTTAGAAAAATCGTTCAAAGGCATATCCAAACTGAAATGATAAGCTACGCCTAAGATTTCCAACTGTTTATAGATGTAATTATCTTTGTTGTATTTCCCCAAAGCTTTGATAGCGCCTTGTTTTATGCTTAATTTTCTGTCCGGAATAATTTTTTCCAAATCAATTTCAGAAACTTCGCCCAAACCATTGCAGGTAGGACAAGCGCCATAAGGCGAATTGAACGAAAATGTGTTGGGTTCCGGTTCTTCATAAGAAATTCCCGAAGTCGGACACATCAATAATTTGCTAAAAAAGCGGACTTTATTTTCAGGATAATCCTGAACCATCAGAACGCCTTTCCCGTGTTTAAATGCCGTTTGAACGCTTTGTTTAAGCCGCTGTTCAAAAGAAGGTTTCATTTGCAGGCGATCTATCACAATTTCAATATCGTGAATTTTGTAACGGTCTAACTGCATTCCTGCCACAATATTTTTGATTTCTCCATCAACGCGGACTTTCAAAAAACCATTACGGGCAATCTGTTCGAACAATTCACGATAGTGCCCTTTCCGTCCCTTTACAACCGGCGCCAATAGAAGAATATCTTTGCCTTCGTAGTCATTCAATATCAATTCTATGATTTGTGATTCGGAATAGCGAACCATTTTTTCGCCTGTAACATAAGAATACGCGTCGGCAGCACGGGCATAGAGCAAACGAAGAAAATCATAGATTTCGGTAATGGTTCCTACCGTAGAACGCGGATTTTTATTGGTGGTTTTTTGTTCTATGGAAATCACGGGGCTCAAACCTGTAATTTTATCCACATTAGGACGTTCCATTCCGCCAATAAACTGGCGCGCATAAGCCGAAAAAGTTTCCATATAACGCCGTTGTCCTTCGGCATAAATCGTATCAAAAGCCAAAGAAGACTTTCCGCTTCCGCTCAATCCCGTAATCAAAATCAATTGATTTCGAGGAATTATGACATCTATGTTTTGTAAATTATGTTCTTTGGCGCCATAGATTTGCAAGCTATCGGCTTCGGATTCTGTAGTATGCATTGGGTATATATGTAGATTGTGGTAAAAAATAGACTCTTTAAACGAATATTTTAAAAGAAATAACAGGATTACATGCTATTAAAGCCCTGTATTTCATTTATAAGATTGAAGTACAAGCTTTTTATATAAGAAAACAAAGGTACAAAATATGGTTATGTTCTACAAAATATGCTGAAATTTATTGAAAGACAGTTTATATCTACTTAAATTAAGAAGAACAAGCGAATAGATATTTGGTTTGTAGTTTCTGAGGAAAAATTGTACATTTGCTCATTATTTCAAACTCAAACTTAAAAAATATAATTCATGAAAAAGACAAATGTGTTCTTAGCTGTTTTCGTGCTGTTTTGTATGGGGATGGTAAACGTGGCAGAGGCTTGTACCAGTTTTTTGGTAACCAAAGGCGCTTCAAAAGATGGTTCGGTGTTTAATACCTACGCCGCCGATTCACATGTATTGTATGGTGCTTTGTATTACAATCGTGCAGCCCAATTTCCTGAAGGTTCCATGTTGAAAATTATTGATTGGGATTCGGGAAAAACCCTTGGCGAAATCAAGCAGGTAGCCAAAACCTACAATACAGTGGGAAATATGAATGAACATCAAGTTGCTATTACCGAGACTACTTTTGGTGGAAAGGAAGAATTGCAGGATACAACCGGCATTATGGACTATGGCAGTTTGATTTATATTACTTTGCAACGCGCCAAAAGCGCCCGCGAAGCCATTAAAGTAATGACAGACTTGGTTGCCGAATATGGCTACTATAGTGGTGGCGAATCATTTTCTATCAGTGATGCCAATGAAGCTTGGATTTTGGAAATGATAGGAAAAGGCGCTCCTGTAAAAGACAGCAAAGGCAAAATTGTGAAAGGTTGGACAAAAGGCGCCGTATGGGTAGCTGTCCGCATTCCTGATGGCTATGTTTCGGGACATGCCAACCAAGCTCGTATAGGGAAATTTCCTTTGGAACAAAAGAAAAGTTTCAAAAGTATTAGTTCAAAAAACATGGCCAACTTGTTCAAGCCTGAAGTAGAATATGTTTATGCTCACGATATTTTTGAATTTGCAAAAATCAAAGGTTATTTTACAGGAAAACCCGAAGATTTTGATTTTACGGCAACTTTCGCACCCATCACATTCAGTGCTACTCGCTTCTGTGAAGCCCGTGTTTGGAGCGGTTTCAGAAAAATAACCACAGGAATGGATCAATATACAAACTATGTGTTAGGAAAAGATCTGAAAGCAGAAAGACTTCCTTTGTGGGTAAAACCAACTGCGAAATTGGGTTTGGCAGATGTGATTGGATTGATGAGAGACCATTACGAAAACACACCTATAGATATGACAAAAGATGTAGGTGCAGGCCCTTTTGAATGCCCTTACCGTTGGCGCCCAATGACATGGAGTTTGAATGGCAAAAACTATATTCACGAACGTGCCATTTCTACTCAGCAAACCGGATTTTCTTTAGTAGCCCAATCCAGATCACAGTATCCCGATCCAATAGGCGGCATTCTTTGGTTTGGTGTTGATGATACTTACAGCACGGTGTACACACCAATGTATTGCGGTATCAACAGTGTTCCCCATTGTTTCGATGAAAATAACGGCAGTATGTGCGAATATTCCGAAACGGCAGCTTATTGGATTTTTAACCAAGTAAGCATGTTAGCCTATTCCCGCTACAACGAGATGATTAATGATGTTCAAAAAGTACAATCCAGCTTGGAAAAAGGATTTGAATCCAAAACAGCAGAAATGGATAAAAAAGCGTTTGATAAATGGAGTAATGGTCAAGGCGAACAAGAAGTAAGAAATATGCTTACTTCATTTTCTCACGAACAAGCCGATTTGACGTGTAAATCGTGGAAAAAATTAGGACAATACCTTTTAGTGAAATATATGGATGGAAATGTGAAGAAGGAAGAAAATGGCAAATTCAAAGAAAATCCCTACAGAAAAGGTGCAAATGTAGCGCCAAGTAATACTCGTTACCCCGATTGGTTCTATCAAATGATCATAGACCAAAAAGGCAACCTGATTGAAGATTTGGGCACTGGACATTAACTTAAATAATTAAAACCTGAATAAATAAGGGTTGGCATTTACAGTATGAAAGCCGCCGATACAAAATTGAATTGTATCTGCGGCTTTCTCTTTTCAAATTCAATAAAATAGCTGTTTGTTTGGAACAAGGTTTTAAATCGTGAATACTATAGAGATTAAAACTGAATTATCATACTATAAACCTGAGTTCGATATAAGCATTTTCTTAAAAGAGAGCTAATTGAGTTGTTTTCGGTTCAAATTCCACTTTGATGGACGGCTTCTTTGGAAAGAAGCTGTAAGCGGCTAATCCCGCCAATAGATTAGTCGAAAAATTGGCG
>JAVBMO010000096.1:0-13069 GCA_031552355.1 Bacteroidales bacterium
AGACATCGAATTAGAAGAGCATTTAGGAAAACCTGTTGCTTTTCAAAGAAATTATTTAACCACAAAAAAGCCTTTGACTTAGCTTTTTTCTACATCAATTATGGATACATATAATCAGCATACTTTGGGAAACACCACCCTTTTTAGAAATCAAAAACTCTATTCTTCAACGGTGCAAATATAATTCATTTTTGAGAATTTTTTCACTTTTTATCAATTTTGCCCTAAATAAAAAACTGGAAGCCCCCCTCAACCAATTGGATATCAAGCGCCTTTGTTAACAGTCGTTTTGCCATCATATAAACAGGTAGATTTTCATTGTAATCGAACAAGGTGTATATTTTTCTCCTCCAAAGACTTTTGGTAGAAAAATCCGGTAGAAAGATTTTCAATTTGATACGGAACACCTTCGTCGCATAACACAAAAAAATAGGCTGCTCAAAAATGAGCAGCCTATTTTTTAGAGAGTTAAAAAGCAATTATTGCTTTGTTATTTTTTCAGTTACAGAACCATTTTCAGTTGCAATAACAACAGAATATGCCCCTTTCGCCAATTTACTTAGATCAATTGATTGAACAGAACCTCCGTTTACAATTTTTGCACTAACAAGAGTACCTGCTGCATTGTAAACATTGATAGTTACTTTTTCTTGTACTTTTTCCAAGTTCACTGAAACTATATCAACTACAGGGTTAGGATACAATGAAACATTTGCAAGAGCATTTACATCTTCAATTCCTGTTGCTTTCTTAATCAACGTCAAAGTGTATTCTTTTTCTGTTGTACCATCTTCTGCAATTACTTTTACAATAGCAGTTGTTGTATCACCTGTTAAATTAACAACTTCTGCACCTTCTACATTCGCATTTGCATCAGTTGGTGTTGCAGTTACAGTTGCTGTAGTTCCTGTAATTTCACGAACAGTATAAGCTGTAGTTGTTGAAACAAATTCAGGATCTAATGTATAACCTGTTACACCTAATGCACTCAAAGTAGCGTCTGTGCGAGCAGCTCTCTTAATCAAAGTAATGGTGTATGTCTCTGTAGCAATTTCATCTTCTGCAGTTACGTTTACTGTTGCATAAGTGGTATCACTTGTCATTGACAAAGTAACACTTACTGCGCCAACTATTATTGCATGAGGTTCATTTGCAGTTGCAGTTACTGTTACAGATGTAATATTTCTTTCAATCTCTGAAACTGTATATGCAAATGTAGTTGGAGCAAATGCAGGAGTCAATGTTTGTCCGGTTACACCCAATGCACTCAAGGTAGCATCTGTAGCAATCGGTCTTTTGATTAATGTCAATGTATAATGACCTAAATCTCCATTTTGTGCTGTTACAGTTACTACACGAGTAGTTGTATCGCTTTCTGTTGACAAGGTAACAACACCATCTCCATCCACTGTGGCATAAGTTGCAGTTGCATTTATTGTTACTTCTGTAATATCTCTTTCAATACCTGAAACTGTATATGCAAATGTAGTTGAAGCAAATTCAGGAGTCAATGTTTGACCTACTACTTCTAAAGAGCTTAATGTTGTGTCTGTAGATAACATTGCAATTGCATAAATACGTTCCTCGCCTGATTGAGCTGTTACTGTAACAAAAGTAGTATCGCCAATATTTGCAGCAGGAGTAACTACCGGCTCATTAGCATATTGACTTCCTTTTGTAGCTGTTACCACAGGAACAGTTGTGCCTGTAGGAATATAGTTGTACATCAATACATCTTTATCGAATCCTTCGATAGTTGTACCACCCACTTTCAAATCAGAAAGGTAATTGTTCGAAGAACGGTGTCCTACAAAAACTGTATAATGTACAGGATTTTCTGTTCCATCTTCAGCTATTGTGTAAACAGTTGCAGCATGCCAAGAACTCTTATCTTCATATTTACCTTCCGATACTTCTGTCGCATAAACTGTATCAATTGTTGATGATGCAGCGCTGTTTGTAGGTACAGTCGAAATATAAAGAGGGAAATCTGTTGTATTTGCATATACCAAATACTCTGTTGAATCTTTATTAAAATATACATCTTCTAAAGTTACTGCAGATTTCAAAAAGAATTCAGGATTAGAAGTCAATGGTAAGACATTAATATCTCTTGTGCTAGAATCTGTATCTGCCGGACGTGTAATTTTTACAGTTATTGTATCACGTGCTATGCCATCCTGAGCAACAGAATATAGTTTAAATTCATTTACAAAACCGCCTTTGTCTGTTTGCAAATCAGTTTTTCCTATTGTAGCCACTTGGCCACCACCCGACCAAATGGTAGAATCAGCATTATTAATAGTATCTAAACGAACTTTACCATAAGAAACAGGGAAGCCCACAATGGAATCCACACTTGCAATGGCATTGCTTCCTGTATTCCATTCGTATGTTTTGGGTTCAGTGGTAGTTTTCATTATTAGTTTATTTCCACCTGCAAAAATACCGATTGAATCCACACCAGGATCAGTGTTAGGCAAACGGGTTACTTGAACATATACAGATTTGCTTTCTGTTACACCATCTTCTGCTACTGCCCTTTTTCTGTAAATGGCGCTTTCATTAGCTTTTAAAACTACACCACGAATATAATGCTCAAAATAATTTGGATAATCCGGATCTTTATACAAATTATCCACTCTTTCCAAACCGCCGACAACCGCATTGGGGTGGTTCATATAAAGCTCAAAATCCCCCTCAAGAATAGTTTGTGATACATATACTTGTGGATTCTTATTGAATGGAACTGTTACCTTAATGGTATCCGGAACATTTGTTCTTAAAAGAGTTTTAAAGTTTGATGGTTCGTAGGTTTGTCCGAATTCTTTTGTCGAACTTCTTGCACCATCTGGCTTAAGAGTGTCAGAGTGAAGCGCAAGACTATTTACTTTGTAAATGCTTGCATCATAAGATGTATCTTCTGCTGTAATATTTATGGTATAGATTCTTTGGTAAGTGGTGTCTTCCGCTATTTCCTTCACTTGAACAGCTTTAGTTGTTCCTGCAGGAATTGGAGCAATATTTGACACATTTACCAATGTCATACGATACCTAGCTAACCGAGCATTTAATGTGTCTGCATCTTTTGTGCTATTTCCTAACCTCCCATTAATTGCTATATTTCCAATATTTTGTTTTGCAGCCAACCTAAGTGTATAGATTAAACTGTCTTTGTTGAATGCAGGTGCCATTTTGAAAACCCCGTCAACACCCATTCCTGAGGTAGTCGCAGTACTTGTCCCATTCACAACATTTAATTCGTTTAATGTTATTAACGTAGTATCTGCTGCTTTAAAGACTACACTAAATGTTTTATCTGTTCCCAAATAGTTAATGATTGCTTTTACTGTATCGTCCCAACTTGTCGGAATTCCATTTTCAGGGACGTATGTAACAGTCATTTCTGAGGAACTAGGGACTACAGTTATTGTAGGAAACGCTTGTCCTTTTTGGTGACCATAAGTACAAATGGTATCCAATTTATTAAAATATGCATAAGGAGTGCCATTAATTTTTAGCAAATCCCAAGAAGGTTCATATATAGAAAAGTCAGTTACAGAGTCCAACGAAGTATATTCCCAAGAAGTTGTCAACCATTGATTGGCATCCGGTTTAAATCTTGGAGTGGAAAATCCATAGAAAAGAACATCTTTACCAAATACACGTGCTGATTCCGGCATATAATTCCAAGCCCCTTTGCTCCCGAATTTTAATCCCACACCTACTGTAGCACCATAGTATCCACAAATAAGAACACTATCCGCATTAGTTGCTATTTTTGCACAGTAATGTTTCGGCTCCGCCGCATTAAACATGGTATCAACAACAAGAGTATCCCTAATAACAGAAATTGCTGTAGCGCCAAATACTCCTGAAGTAGCGCTATTCTTCAACCTTATAACGCCATTCGCATTGCCTATAGCACCATTATTTGCATTAGCATCTCCTTTTACATAACCTCTTACCCAATATTTATTCTCCCCATTCACATCATATCCATATACTGCATATTTACCATAATATAAAATATCCTGAGAGGTATACGGATTTTCTTTAGTTCCTATTCTTCCATCGGGAGCGGCATCTACGACCCCTATTATATAAGAGGCTGTGGTAACAGAATCAGCGGATAAAATCTCTACATTGGCTCTTCCGGGTACAGAAATATTGAAACTAAGACTTCCCATTCCACTTTCAGAACCGGTAATAGTTGTATTGGTATTATTTTCTGCAGTTACTTTTATTTTAGCATTCGGTTGAGCGGTTATGCTAACAGGTTTGGTTCCGGTGGTTCCGGTTGGGAATACAGTGGTATAATAATCTACAAAATTTCTAAGATCATAGATTTTTAAAGGTAATGTATCCGGAGCCGGAATGTATTTTTCAATATTATCTATTTTTATAGATGTAGGATAAGGGCTTCCATCAACACCTTTAGTAACAATCATTCTGTCTAAGTAAATAGCAACTCTTATATTTTTTGTCAAACCATAACCCGTAATTTTCATGGTTATCCTTGATGTATCAGTAGCATTTGTGGCATCCAATCCAGTTAAAACCAAAGTATTAAAAAGATCTGCCGCTGCTATATTTGCACCAGTTTTTATTTTATAAATTTTACTAATGGAAACCTCTTTTACAAGCTTATCATCCAAATATATCTCAAGTGTTTCTTCTTTTGCTGGATTTGATCCATCTGCAAAACAATGTAAATGAAGATTAAAGGTTCCCGCATCTTTCAAATTTATAGGGCAAGTGGTTATAAAAGGAGTAACCGTATCTTTGTTCGCGGTATTACTTGTATATCCAAATTTAAGTACACCTTTTACTGCATTAGTGCTAATACTGGGATTTCCGGTAGGAGTTCCCCAACCGCTGATAATCCAATTTCCAGGATTCTCAACAGGAGTAGAAACAATTGTGTCAAACCACACACCTATCCCACTTCCAAAGCCTGACTTGAGACTTATATTTGACGGCGCTTTGTCAAACCCTTCGTCCAAGACGACATAACTACTTTGCCCTTTGGCCGAAAAGCCAAAAAGCACCAAAAAGAGGCCAAGCAAGAAACTGCTCATGAGCGTCTTTTTTCTAAAAGAATCATTCTTTTTCATAATTTGTAATTTTTGGTTAATATTAAAAATGCAGTTTGCATTTCTTCATTTTTACAAGGGGCAAATATACAAAAATTTTGAATATACAAAAAATTTTTGACCTTTTTTTTCTAAAACCAAATTCCCATGCGCTATTGCTCTATTTTTACATAAGTAAAACACTCAAAAAAAGCATTGGGACGCCCTTTTTTGTCAATTTTGAATTCTAAATTCTGAATTTTAAATTATTTGTCGCTACGCGACATGCTGTTTTACAGGAGTTCTTTTGAATGAATAATGAATAATTAAAAATGAATAATTGAACAGCCGAAACAGGGAAATCCTGCCTGAAAATTTTGCCTTCGGCAAAATACCTCTGTGGTTCTCTCCGGCTGTCTGGTTTAAAATTCAAAATTTCTCTGTGGCTCTCCATGTAATAATTCAAAATGAGGAAATGCTTTTTGATTTTCAAATCCTCAAATCGCCTAATCTTCAAATTTTACGTTGTTGCATTCAAATTAAATTTCTTCGTACTTTTGTATCCATTTTTTATTATTCATTATCCGTTTTTCATTACATTGCAATGTCCATAGAAGTCAATCATATCACCAAAGTTTACGGCACACAAAAAGCTGTCGATAATATTAGTTTCCAAATTGCCAAGGGCGAAATTGTAGGCCTTTTAGGCCCCAACGGCGCAGGAAAGTCCACCACCATGAAAATCCTTACGTGTTTTATTCCGCCTACTTCGGGCAGTGCAAAGGTTTGTGGCTACGATATTTTGGAAAATCCTATAGAAGTGCGTAAAAAAATAGGTTATTTGCCGGAACACAATCCTTTATATTTGGAAATGTATGTGAAGGAATTTTTGGAATTTATCGGCGGAATTTACCATTTGGATAAAAAAACGCTTCCGAAACGGGTCGCCGAAATGATTGAATTGACGGGCTTAGGCAAAGAGCAAGCAAAAAAAATCGGGGAGCTTTCCAAAGGTTACCGCCAACGGATGGGCATTGCCCAAGCGCTGATACACAACCCCGAAGTGCTTATCTTGGATGAGCCTACATCGGGCTTGGATCCAAATCAGTTGCAGGAAATCCGCAATTTGATTAAAACCGTAGGCAAAGAAAAAACCGTGATCCTCTCTACCCACATCATGCAGGAAGTAGAGGCCATTTGCGACCGCTGCATCATCATCAATAACGGAAAAATAGTGATGGACAACGATATTCAAAATATTTCGAAGGGTGCTGTTACTCAAAACCGTTTCTTTGTTGAATTCGAAACTTCCGTGGATGAAAATGTTTTGAAAAATATCCCCGGTGTACTGAAACTCGCTAAAGTTTCCGGCAATGCCTTTTCTATCGACGCCGAAACGGGAAAAGACATCCGTCAGGAAATTTTCAAACTTTCGCAAGAAAAAAATTGGATAATTTTGACCATTCGCAAAGAAGAAGAACGACTGGAAAAAGTGTTCCAAAAACTGACAAAGTAAATGAATAGTGAATAATTAAAAATGAATAATGGAGCAGCCTATGTGGTAAAAAATCTGCGAAAATCTGCGCAATCTGCGGGAAAGGGAAAATATGAAGATTTGGAAATAAGGAAATGTTTTTAATTTTCAAATTAACGTAATTTGGCTGTTTAATTCCTAATTCAAAATTTAAAATCCTCAAAGTTTTCAATTAAAAAAAGTATCTTTGCAAAAAAATAGTGGATAGATTTGTTTTGATTGCAACCACAGAAAAAAATTGCTAAACCATTTTCTTTTCTTCCTTTCAGGCAAATTTCCCTTACAATTTTAATCTTTAAAACTTAAAAATATGTCTTATTTTTTCACCTCAGAATCTGTTTCGGAAGGACATCCGGACAAAGTAGCGGATCAAATTTCCGATGCCCTTTTAGATGAATTTCTTCGCAATGACCCCAATTCCAAAGTGGCTTGCGAAACCTTGGTAACAACCGGTTTGGCCGTAGTTAGCGGCGAAGTAAAAACACAAGGTTATGTCGATGTGCAAACCATTGTGAGAAAAACCATTGAAAAAATCGGTTACACCAAAGGCGAATATATGTTTGAAAGTACTTCTTGCGGTGTACTTTCGGCCATTCACGAACAATCGAACGACATCAATCAAGGCGTGGAACGCAAAAATCCCGAAGACCAAGGCGCCGGCGACCAAGGCATGATGTTTGGCTATGCCAGCAAAGAAACCGACGACTATATGCCGTTGACATTGGTTCTTTCGCACATGTTGTTGATGGAGTTGGCAGCCATTCGTCGCGAAGGCAAAGTGATGACTTATTTGCGTCCCGATGCCAAGTCGCAAGTAACCATTGAGTACGACGACAACAATCAGGCAAAACACATCGACACCATTGTGATTTCCACTCAACACGACGATTTTGACACAGAAGCCAAAATGTTGAAAAAAATCAAAGACGATGTTCAGGCCATCTTGATTCCTCGCGTTTTGGAAAAACTTCCTGAAAGAAACAAAGCTCTTTTTGAGAAAAAATACAAATTGCACGTAAATCCTACCGGGAAATTTGTAATCGGTGGCCCTCATGGCGACACCGGCCTAACCGGAAGAAAAATCATTGTGGACAGCTACGGCGGAAAAGGCGCTCACGGCGGTGGGGCTTTTTCAGGAAAAGATTCTTCGAAAGTGGACCGTTCAGCTGCTTATGCAGTACGTCATGTGGCCAAGAATTTAGTTGCTGCAGGCGTTTGCGACGAAGTGTTGGTACAAGTAGCGTATGCCATTGGCGTTGCAGAACCTGTGGGTTTGTATGTGAACACTTATGGGACAACCAAAATCACCGATTCAAAAGGCAAACCGCTTTCTGATGGCGAAATTGCCAAACGCGTTCACAAACTTTTCGACCTTCGCCCCTATGCTATCGTTGAGCGTTTTGGATTGAAATACCCCATCTTCTCCCCTACCGCTTCGTACGGACACTTTGGGAGGACACCTTTTACCCAAAACATAAAATTAAACTACAACGGAAAAGAAACTTCCAAACGTGTAGATTTCTTCGCTTGGGAAAAGTTGGATTATGTTGACAAAATTAAAAAAGAATTCGGAATTAAATAATCCAATATTTTATAAATTAAAAGGGGCTCGAAAAGCCCCTTTTTTATTGTTCCCCTTCCAAGAAAGCTTTTACTTTTCTTCCTCTCGGCAAAAATCCAGCCGAAGTTTTGTCGCTCAAAAACGCAATTTGAGGCTCCAGTTCTTCCAATATCCAAGGGTAACGGATGGACAAATAGTATAAGGCTTCGATGCACCAAACTTTCACCCCTACCCTTTCTTTGTCGTCTATCAACCACCGGAAAAGCGCTTCGGCGATATTTTCGAAATCATAACTCCGCAAGATTTTGGATATATTGGGGTTGAATTTTTCAGATTTTGCATCCGCTTCCAATAATTTGCAAATAATTTTCGAAAAATGCCGGTGAATGCTCCGATTATCTATCGACGGAAAAATCCCCAAAAAATCCATCAGAAATGGCTCTATTTTCTCAAAATCGGACAATACAATTCCCTCAAAAATCCATGCTGCACGAAAAGCTATTTTGGGTTCGTCTTTGTATGTTATCAATTCAAAAAGCGAATTTAACGGCACATTTTCCTGCGTCATCCATTCCTTTATTCTAGTCTTTTCCGCATTGCCGATTGTCCGGTTCAATTTTGCTTTCAACTCTTCTTTCATCGCAAAAAAATGTTTCACGTGGAACAAGTGCTCTAATTCACTCCTTTTCAATTTTTTAAATCAAAAAATTCAAAAACCATTTATCCTTTTAATTTCTGCAAATGACAAACAAATAGATTGCCTTTTTCATCCCGCAAATGCATTCCATTTCCTTGACAATATTTGAATGATTTACAATTTTGGCAAATTCCGGTTTTCAGCCATTTTCTATCGCGAAAAACCTGATAGTGATTTTCCCAAACATCCATAAAATCATCCTGATAAATATTGCCTTGAATAAAATTTTCTCGCAAATCGGGGCAAGCAGAAATTGACCCATCCACCAAAATAGAACCCACATTCACCCCTGCCCTGCAAAAGAAAAATCCATCGCGGACATTAGCCTCATAATTCCCCAAGAAACCTTCACATTCGTAAGTTAAATGGATTTGCCCCGCTTTCCGCGTAGCCACAATAAAATCCAATAACTGCCTATATTGCTCATTCGAAAGCACCAATTGATTATTGCCAGTAGCGCGGCCAATGGGAGAAACAGTAAAAATCCTCCAGTTTTTTACTCCCAAATTTATCAAAAATTCTTTTAACGATTGCAACTCCGAGAAATTCCATGGACTTACGCATGTTGCCACATCATAAATAATTTCTTTGTCTATGACAATACGCTGAATGGCCTCAACAGCCTTTTCAAAAGCTTGCGGATGCTGGCGCATTTTGTTATGTGCTTCTTCAAGCCCATCCAAACTAATCGTAATAGACCTCAGTCCGGCATTCAACAAAGATTGAAATCTTTTTTCAGTCAGCAACATTCCATTTGAAACTATTCCCCATGGAAATCCACACCGATACAATGCTTCGCCACATATCTCCATGTCGTGTCTCAACAACGGTTCACCTCCAGTAATGGCGATCATAGTTTCATTAGGATTTACATGAGGCATAATTTGGTCGATAGCCCTCAAAAAATCCTCCACAGGCATATCAGGCACAGGCGCTTCTTTTTCGCAATTGCTACCGCAGTGCTCGCATTTCAAATTACAACGCAGGGTACATTCCCAAAACAGATATGTTAACTTATGCTCCTTGATTTGATTCGCCCTCCACTTGTTGAAAACAGAAAGCGCCAAACGTTTTTTAAAAGATATTTTGTCACTCTTGAGCATTTTCGTCTTGTTTAAGCTCCAATTTTATTTCGCCTAAATTTTTCTCGGCCGCCCCCAAATACCACTCACCATCTCCTCCTGAAAAATTTGAATTTTCAAAAACAATCTGCATTTTCTTCCCTTGAAATCTTCCCCCATTTTGAACGGCATCAATATCCGAAAATTGAACAAATACTGTATCGCCATTCCGAGGAAATACCTCTGCCACAAGGACAAACCCGCCTTCGCTATCTGTCAAAGCCATATTCTTCACCCCTTGGCATTCTAATACAGCTTCAATTCCTTCAATCTCGTTTTGAGTTTCCGAAGACACAACTTTGCCTTTTACCTTATATGTTGCAGTGGGCATCCCGTATTTATCTCCCCCCCCTTTACTACACGCAGCGGAAAAACCCAAAAGGCCTAATATTGGCGCCCAAAGGAAACCTTTTGCTATTTTCAATTTCTTCATAATATATTTTAAATTTTGTTCTTTTCAACTTTTTAAGATTGTTTCACGTGAAACAATCGATTCAAAAATCAAGTTATCAATAATTTGAATACGATTAATACAACGAAATAAAGGAGTATTGATTTTGGGATGCCGCTAAAAATTTTTGAAAATCTGATTGAGAAATTACCAAAGAGGCTGTATTGTCGTTTGGGTGAAAACTCACTTTTTCGGCTTTCTGCAAATTTTCGTCTAAAAACACATAAACTTCATGTTCCATGTCGTTTATAAGTCCAAACAACGAAACCGATCCGGGTTTTAATCCCAAATATTTTTCCATCCGCTGTTCCGATGCGAAAGTCAACTTTCCTTGCTTCAACCGTTGCTCCAAATCGCGAATATTGAGTTGCGCACGAGCATCCATAATTACCAGATAATGCTTTGTGCCCTTATGGTTGCGAAAAAACAGATTTTTGCACAAAGTTGCCCCCTCTCCCCTACTCCATTGCGTATTTACTAACTCTAAAGCCTCCCCTGCTGTGTACGCTTCGGGATGTTCGTAATATTCGAATGAAATATCCAATTCTTTCAATCGATCATAAACAACTTGCTGGCCTCTCATTTGTATCTTTATTTTATCAATCCTATTTTTTTCGACATCTCAAGCATACGCTCTATCGGAAGGCGCGCCTTTTCGATTATGGAATCAGGCAAAATAATTTCCGGCGTTTCGTTCAGCAAACAATCGTACAATTTTTCCAAAGTATTTAGCTTCATATACTGGCAGTCATTGCAAGCACAACTTTCGTCTGTAGATACCACGAGAAATTCTTTGCCGGGGTTTTCTTTCATCATTTGATGAACAATGCCCGTTTCGGTGGCTATAATAAATTTGGGGGCTGGATTTTTTTTAATAAAATCCAGCATGGCTTTTGTTGATCCCACGAAATCAGCCAATTCCAAGACAGCTGCATTACATTCGGGATGCGCTACCAAAGGCGCTTGTGGATTTTCTATCTTCAATTTCAAAACTTTTTCGGCCGTTAAAATATCGTGGACTTCGCAAACGCCATTCCAAAGAATCATATTGCGCCCTGTAACACGATTGATGTATCCTCCCAAATTTCTATCCGGCGCAAAAATAATTTCCTGATCTTCGGGCAAAGATTCCACCAATTGTTTTGCATTTCCAGATGTACAAATCAAATCGGAAAGTGTTTTGATTTCGGCAGTACAATTAATATACGAAACCACCATGGCATTGGGATGTTGTTTCTTGAATTCCGCAAAATCTTGCGCAGGACAAGAATCGGCCAAAGAACAGCCGGCATCCATGTCCGGCAAAATAACTTTCTTTTGAGGATTCAAAATTTTTGCCGTCTCGGCCATAAAATGCACCCCGCAAAACACGATAATATCGCACTCGGCCTTTTGAGCGTAGTTGGCAAGTGCCAAGCTATCGCCCACATAATCGGAAATATCCTGCAATTCAGGCCGCAAATAATAATGCCCTAAAATAATGGCATTTTTTTCTTTTTTAAGCTGCTTTATTTTTTCAACCAAATTTGATTCCATAAACTCTGAAATTTTCAACAAAACTACGAATAAATAACAAGTTAGACAAAATCCTCCTCCCCTTTTCTGCGTATTTAATTCGTTTTTTAGTTACCTTTGCAAAAATTTTTACCGAATATGGAAAACAAAACTCAAACAAACAACAACGAAATAGATCTTTTTAGTGTGTTGCAATCTATTGCAAAGTGGATTGGAAAAGGAATTTCTGCATTTTTGAAATTCCTTTATAGAAATTTTCTTTGGATCTGTTTATTGGTTGTTTTAGGAGGAGCCACCGGTTTCCTTATTGGCCATTTTAGCAAAAAATACTACCAATCTTCTATTCTTATGCAATCGAAAAATATCAATTGTTCATTGGTAATCCGCGAAATTGATGCTTTGAACGAATTTTTCGTACAAAAAAAATATGATGCCATTGCAAAAAGGCTTTCTATCTCCGAAAAAGAGGCTCAATTGGTAAAAAGTATTAGTGGTATTTATGCTATTGATGTCAATCGAGATGACTATCCGGATTATGCTGATTTAACAGAACGCTACAAGAAAAATCCCTCAGACACAGCAGAAAAGAAGATGTCGGATTTCTTTTATGTGAAAATGGAATTGTATTCGAAAGAAGTCCCTGAATTGTTACCCGTTTCTATCAAAAATTTCATTGGAAACAATAGTTTCTGCCAAAGAGAAAATGCTTTTCACTTGCAACAAAAGCAAGAAAAGTTGAAAGAATTAAAATACCAGCTGTCATTACTTGATAGCTTGCAAAAAACCGATTATTTTAAAAACGTTAATAATTTGGCAAAAGGCGAGCAGTTATTTCTTGTTGGCGACAGAGGCCGCCCCCTCTTTCATCAAGATTATATGAAACTTTATGAAGAAATTCAAGAGTTGGAATTGGATTTAGGCCTTTATTCTAATGAAGTTATCACCATTATGCAGGATATGCCTCAACCGTCTTTAATCCCTCAAAATTCAACTATAGGCACCATGCTTATTTTTATGGGTTGGTTCCTTGGGTTTGGATTCCTTGGACTTATCATTAAAGAAAATAGAAAAGCTATCATTGCTTTCTTTAAAAACAAGCCTACGGCTTAATTTAA
>JAVBMO010000048.1:0-6057 GCA_031552355.1 Bacteroidales bacterium
GAAAAAAACAGCGAAATGAACATGGTCGGGATTTACCAAGGCGGCTTGGGGATGAATGACCGTGATGATTATTTAAAGCAAGACCCTAGAAGCAAAGAAATTCAATCGGAATATGTAAAACATATCGAAAAAATGTTTCAATTGGCAGGTTACCCAGAGCAAACTGCCGGAAAATATGCAAAAGACATTATGGCGTTCGAAACTCGCTTGGCAAAAGCGTCTTCCACACGCGAAGAGCTTCGCGATGTGAAGAAAAACTATAATAAAATGACTGTGGCTGATTTGCAAAAACTTTCCCCTGCCTTTGATTGGGCGGCTTATTTCAGTGCAATTAATCTCAAGGATTTGAAAGATTTGAATGTAAGTCAAGTGAATTTTTTCAAGGAACTAAGCAAAACGTTTTCCTCGGCTTCTTTAGAAGAATTGAAAGCTTATTACGCTTGGACATTGTTATCGTCGGCAGCGGATTTTTTAAACGATGATTTTGCAAAACAAAATTTTGAGTTTTATGGAAAAGTATTGAGTGGTAGACAAGAAATGAAACCTCGCTGGAAAAGAGTGGTTACAATGACCAATAATTCTTTGGGCGAAGCGGTTGGCGAAATTTATGTTTCCAAATATTTCCCAAAAGAATCCAAAGAACGTATGTTGGATTTGGTTGCCAATTTGCAAAGCGCTTTAAAAGACAGAATTACCTATTTGGATTGGATGAGCAACGAAACCAAGGCCAAAGCCATGGAAAAGCTATCTAATTTTAGAGTAAAAATTGGTTATCCCGATAAATGGAGAGATTACAGTGCATTGGATATCAACGCTAAAAATTCCTATTGGGAAAATGTAAAACGTTCCAATATTTTTGAATTCAACTATATGATAAATAAAGCAGGAAAACCTGTGGACAGAGCCGAATGGTTGATGACGCCTCAAATGGTAAATGCGTATTATAACCCGACAACCAACGAAATTTGTTTCCCTGCGGGCATTTTGCAACCGCCTTTCTTCTTTGCCAAAGGCGACGATGCTTTGAACTATGGCGCCATCGGCGTAATTATCGGCCATGAAATGACACATGGTTTCGATGATCAAGGCCGCGAATACGACAAAGACGGCAACATGAAAAACTGGTGGACAGACGAAGATTCCAAGAAATTCAACGCCAGCGCGGAAAAATTGGTAAATTATTTCAATAAAGTAAAAGTATTAGACAGCACCTACGCCAATGGAAAATTGACTTTAGGTGAAAATATTGCAGACCAAGGTGGCTTGCTTTTGTCTTTTGCTGCTTTGGAAAAAGTATTGAAACCCAATGCTCCTAAAATTGACGGATTTACGCCTCAACAACGTTTCTTTATTGCCTATGCCAATTTGTGGGCCGAAAACATCCGAGATAAAGAAGTTTTGCGCAGGGTTCAGGAAGATGTCCATTCTTTGGGGCGTCAGCGTGTAAACTCAACTTTGCCTCACTTGCAACAATTTGTTGATGCTTTTGACATCAAAGAAGGCGATGCTATGTTTTTACCTGTCGACCAAAGGGTTTTGGTTTGGTAGTACTTTGATAATAAGACAAAGACTAAAAGGGCTTGGGTTTTGAACTTAAGCCCTTTTTTAGGCGCAATAAACAAAAGCTTTTGTCACATGTTATATATCCACTATAAAACAAAAGGAATTATAAATTAAAATTAAAAGGTCATGTTATCAGTTAGTCCATATCTATCATTTAATGGCAATTGCGAAGTAGCGTTTAATTTCTATAAATCAGTATTTGGCGGGGATTTTTCCTATGTAGGGCGTTACAAGGAAATGCCATCGGAGCAACCTCTTCCCGATTCGGAGAAAGAAAAAATCCTGCATATTTCGTTGCCTTTGACCAAAACCGTAAGTTTAATGGGTGCCGATTCTTCGGAACTTTTCGGGCAAAAAACGGTTTTTGGCGATAATAACGCCATCACACTTTCTACCGAAAATGAAGAAGAAACACGTAGGATTTTCAATGCCCTTTCGGATGGCGGAAAAACTTCGATGCCCCTTGACAAAACTTTTTTTGCAAAACTCTACGGCATGTTTACCGACAAATTTGGTGTTGCCTGGATGATTGTTCTTGAGGACGAGCAACAAGGGGATTAGTCGGCAGTTGCTATCATTAGAATGTTCAATTTTCGACAGGATTAATAAGAATCGGACGTGTTTGAAACTTGCAATCCTGTCGAAATAATTTATGTAAAAAATGGAAAAGAAAAATAAATATTGCCAAAGTTGTGGAATACCCATGAAAAAAGATCCGCAGGGCGGAGGTACAAATGCCAATGGCAGCCAAAATTCCAAATATTGTAGCTTTTGTTATCAAAAAGGACATTTTACATTTCAAGGGTCTGCAAAAGAATTTCAGGAACACTGTCGTCAAGCGATGATTAAAGGCGGACATTCCCGTTTCACGGCATGGCTTTTTACTCGGGGGATAAACCGTTTGGAACGTTGGAAAAAGGTTTTGTCTAAACCTTTGGTACATGAACAGGAATATAACGCTTCTGTGGAAAAGGTTTGGAATGCCCTTACTCGTAAAGAAGAAATGAAAGAATGGTATTTCGATATAGCTGAATTTGAACCTAAAATAGGCTTTCAGTTTCAATTTTGGGGTGGGGACGAGCATCAGCAGTACTTGCATTTGTGTGAGGTAACCGAAGTGGTTCAAAATAATAAGATAGCCTACACATGGCGTTACCGGGAATACGAAGTAACTACGGTAGTTCGCTTTGAGCTATTCCCCGAAGCCGGCAAAACACGCTTACGTTTGACTCATGAAAATGTAGGTGGATTTCCTCAGGATAATCCTGCCTTTTCAATAGAAAGTTTTACCGAAGGATGGAATTACATCTTGGGAACTTCACTGAAAGAATATTTGAAAAAAGAATTAGGCAAAGAGTGAAACCTCAAAGGTTTTTAGCATATATATTTAGGTCTAAGAAGCTATTCTTTCATAAATTTTACTGTGGCACGTTTATTTTTGAGTACTATCCAATAAGCGCCAGGATGTAATTTTGAAATATCGATTTGGCTTTTGATTTCTTTTAATTTTCCTGTCATTACTGTATCTCCATAGGCATTGACAATATAAAATTTTTCGCCGATAAGAGAATGATCTATTCCTATATTCAAATAAGAATTAGCCGGATTGTGAGAAAGCGTAATATTTTTGCTGATATTTTCTATGCTATTTTCAGAAGAAGCATTTAAAAAGTTGCTAAGATAAGGCGATAAATCAAATTTGTGAAACTGAGCATTGATTGTATTTCCAATGAGAGGAACTGTAAATTCCTCATTGGTAGTATAATAATTTAATCCGTCTTCTGTAGTAATACCTTCAATTTGGTAAAAAGTCCAATTGGTACCAATTTTTCGTTTATTGCCACTAAAAAAGTAAGGGAATTCAAAGTCGTACAAAAGATAAAAAAATGGACCTAAAAATTTGCCATATCCGCACAAAACAACAAGATTTTTTGAAGCCAAATAAGTAGCGCCGGTAATTAATCCATTCACATTATGTTTGCTTTGAAAGTTAGCAGTATAAGTTCCCGGAATTTTGGGCAAAGAGTAAATCGAACTGTTCAGGCTAACCCATTCTTTGGTAAATAGATAAATGCTGTCGTTGGTAACAATGAAAGCTTCGCAATCGAAATCGGTATTATTGGAACCGGTTGATGTGAAATCGGTTTGTAGCGAGTAGGAAAAATGGATGGTATCAATCAGTGGATGGTTTGCCAAAAGGGAGTTTTTTTCAATGCGTAAAATTTTTAAATCTTTTCGGTTGCCGTTTGTGTTGTTGCCAAAATCACCCATGTAAAAATAAAGTGAATCTTGTGAAATTTCTTCCCAGTCATAATTTTGTACATGAGGAAGTGGATGTTTTGTATAAGTGTTGATATCCAGCGTATCAAAGCTGTAAATATTGGTATCCGTATCATCATTATGTGTCCAAAATTTCTGATTCCAATAAACCAAACCAGAAGTCTCGTTTATGATTTGTGGAAAATTCCAACTTTTTACCGGAGAAATATTTGCAGATTCATAAATACAACTACCGTCATTTTTTGTAGCTGCAGGATTGTAATTTGTAGCAAGAGGGTCTGTGCAACCACTGATTTGCGCCTGCAAACAATAGCTGATAATTGTGAAGCCAGCAAAAAGTAATATCTTTTTCATTCGCTAAGAATCGCTTAAAAGATAATTATTTATTTGATAAAGTTTTAAACTAGAAATTGTTGAGTAATTTTTAGAATTCCCATTATTTTTCCTGAGATTTTTGTAATCGGTGTAAATCGCGAAGTTTGGCGTATTTCAAATAGCTCGCAAAGGCTGACATTTTGGAAACCTGAAATCCTGCATAACCATCTAAAAACCCTAACTTTATGATATAATCTTTAAAAAATTTGACAGGTGCGGAAAAAATCAATTTTCCCACAGATGCTTTTTTGCCTTTTTCAAAAGCAATTTGGGCGCCAATGGTCGTATATCTGTCAAATTGTTTAAGGTGTTCATTCACATTATAATAAGAATAATGAAGAATATCGCCTTTTAAAAAAGAAATATTGGTTAAAACACTGAAAACTATTTTTTCATGTAAATCTCCATCCCATTTTCCTTCATTTCTGTTCCAAAGTCGAATTTTGGAATCAGGATACCAACCACAGTGTCGAATCCACGAACCACAATAATTGGTCAGCCTATTCATGTAATAGGCGCCTTCTAAATTGTTATTGACGAGCTTTTCCCGAATGCTTTTTATAAGTTCCTTTGAGGGGATTTCGTCGGCATCTAAAGAAAGTATGTAGTCGTATTTTGCCAAAGTGTTGGCTTGGTTTTTGGTTTCCGAATAGCCTTTCCAAACTGTAGAATGAAAAGAAACATTGGGATAGGAACGGCAAATTTCTTCGGTACGGTCGGTAGAACCTGAATCCAGTACAACAATATCATCCGTCAGCAACGACGTTACTTCTAACGACCGTCCAATATTACGTTCTTCATTAAGCGTGATATAAACAATGGAAATCTTCTGCATTTAGTAAAGTACTTTGGGTTCAAAGTTACAAATAATTATTTTTATAGGATTTGCTTACGAAAAATTTATACAATCCTTTTGGGGTTTTGGCTTACAAAGGATTGCCACGATGTTTTTTTCTTGGGTTTTGCTTTTGTGGGAAGAATTTCCGAAGTGGGTATATCTTTTTGAAAAAAATGACACATAGCTGTAGCCAAGGCATCGGTAGCATCCAAATATTTCGGCATTTCGGGAAATTTCAAAATACGTTCGAGCATCAAAGCCACTTGCTCCTTCGACGCATTTCCATTGCCCGTAATGGATTGTTTGATCCGTTTCGGTGGATATTCGCAGTAGGGGATTTCGCGCGAAAGCGCTGCTGCAATCGTAACACCCTGTGCACGGCCTAATTTGAGCATCGACTGTACATTTTTTCCGAAAAAAGGCGATTCAATAGCTAAAAAATCAGGATGAAATTCATCAATAATCTGAATAATGGAATCGAAAATGGTCTTGATTTTCAATTCGTGAGAGGCAAGTTTATTGAGTTTGAGTACGTCCATTTTTAAAAGAGAAACGGTATTGCCTTTTTGCAATATGACGGCATAACCCAAAATCTGGGTGCCGGGGTCAACGCCTAATATGATTTTTTCAGATTCCATTTGTAAATCAGGCAACAGGATTTTCCGTTTTCTTTTTGTTGAAAAACAGTGAATAAATCAACAGCATGAAAACGCCGATGGTAACGGCAGTGTCGGCAAAATTGAAAATAAACTGGAAGAACAGAAAATGTTGTCCGCCAATTAACGGAAACCAAGCCGGTAGAGTAAATTCAAAAAGAGGAAAATAAAACATATCAACGACTTTTCCATACAAAAATGGGGCGTATCCACCGTTTTCGGGAAACAATTGCGCCACTTGATAATAACTTTCGTTGAATATTTTTCCATAAAAAGCACAATCAATCATATTCCCAATGGCGCCTGCCAAAATCAAAGAGATGGCATAAATCACAGTGGGAGATT
>JAVBMO010000187.1:0-8403 GCA_031552355.1 Bacteroidales bacterium
CGACATCCCAACCTTTGAACTTCTTGGTGTTCCATTTGACAAAGAAGGTTGTGGCTACTGTTCGTATTGGTCGCATTTAAACAAATCATTTTCCAATAGGCAAAAGTTTAAGATAGCTGTTAGAAAATGGTATCACAAGAATAAAGAAAATTTAGTTTGGGTAGAAAGTAATGACTTTTCGACTTGTGATTGTAATGGCGAACACCCAAACGGAGGACATTATAAACTAAAAGCTAATAAACAATGACAAATGAAACAGCATGCCGAACCCCTAACTTGTCGCCTCTTTGCAAAGCAAAAAAAGGAAATGGTAACTTTGCATGAAACAGTATTGGGAAAGGACAGAAAGTGTTGCCGGTCTGGATACGTTCAACGATATCACAACAGCAGAAACAGCCTCCATTTGGGAAAGACCATTGTTTATAAAAATCAACAAAAGAGAAGCATTTGCTGGGGACAATGTAAAAATAGAAGGATGACCCTTTTTGCAAAATATTTTCAATCAAAAAAGGATTAAAATCGCTGGATTCCTTAAAAAGTTCCATTAAATTTTGCCAGCAGTTTTAAAGTTTTTATCTTTACAAAACATTTTTCAGAAAATAATGTTAGTTATTAAAATTATGTATTTATAAATTTTTAGCTCATGTTTACCCCTAATGATGTCTCACAGATAGAGAAAAAAGGAATTACCTTGCCTGAAATTGAAGCACAAATAGCAAACTTCAAATCAGGATTTCCTTTTATGGAATTGGCTGCCCCTGCAACATTAAACAACAAAGGGATTCTCCAACTCACTTCCGAACAACTCGATTTTTTTACAACTTTTTTTGAAAAAGAATCTGAACAAAAGGATATCTTGAAATTTGTTCCAGCTTCGGGTGCGGCCACCCGCATGTTCAAATCTCTTTTTGAATATCTTTCGACTTGTAAAAATGGTGTTTGTCCTGAACTTTCGGGCGAAAGCTCCAAATTCTTTTCTTCCTTAAACAAATTTGCTTTTTACAATCTTTTGGGAAAAGCTTTGCAAGAAGATGGTTTTTCGTTGGAAGAATGCCTGCAGGCAAAACAATACGATATTATTTTAGAGTATTTTTTAAATGAAAAAGGCCTGAATTACGGAAAATTGCCCAAAGCTTTGTTAGAATTCCACAGCTATGAAAGCAGTCCCCGTACTTCTCTGGAAGAACATTTGAGCGAAGGCGCACACTATGCCCAAAAAGCGAATAATGAAGTAAATATTCATTTTACCGTTTCTGATGAACACAAAGTTTTGTTCCAAAATAAAATCGATGCTGTGAAAGATACCTACGAAAAACTTTTTGGAATTAAGCTAAAAATTTCTTTTTCTGTACAAAAGCCCAAAACTGATACCATTGCTGTGGATTTGAACAACGAAATTTTCAGGGATTTGGATGGAAGTTTGGTTTTTCGTCCGGGAGGGCACGGCGCGTTGATAGAAAACCTGAATGACTGCACAGCCGACGTTATTTTCATCAAAAATATCGACAATGTGGTTCCTGAATGCAAATCCGAACTTACCTACACTTACAAAAAAGCTTGTGCCGGATTACTTTTGGAATTGCAAAGCAAAATATTCCGGTATTTGCAGGCTTTGGATAATTCCACAGCCAATTTAGACGAAATTCAACAATTCTGTATCGAAAAATTGAATCTTTCGTTTGAGGAAAAATTCCGCACGCTTTCGGCTAAAGAAAAAGCGGAGGTTTTGAAAGATAAACTAAACCGTCCCATCAGAATTTGCGGCATGGTAAAAAATGAAGGTGAACCCGGCGGGGGACCTTACTGGGTAAAAGATAATAATGAACTTTCTTTGCAGATTGTGGAAAGCGCCCAAGTGGATTTGAAAAATCCATTACAAGACTCTATTTTTAAGTCTTCCACGCATTTTAATCCTGTGGATTTAATCTGTGCTACCAAAAATTACAAAGGCGAAAAATTTGATTTGAAACGTTTTGTAAATCCTCGTACGGGCTTTATTGCCGAAAAGTCAAAAGATGGAAAAGCCTTGAAAGCCCAAGAATTACCTGGTCTTTGGAATGGCGCCATGTATGAATGGATTACACTGTTTGTGGAAGTGCCTTTGGCGACTTTCAATCCTGTGAAAACAGTGATAGATTTGCTTCGTCCGGAACATCAAGAATAGGATTCTTCTTTCGTTAATAAAAAAGCCTGATAGATTTATTTGTCAGGCTTTTTTTAATATGCGGTCAGATATTCTCTTTGTTCTGTTTCTTTAGCCTAAGGGCTGTTTCATTCTCAATTTTCCACTCTCAATTCTCAATTAAGAAAACTATTTCTTCATTTTTTCGTCCAAGGTTTTGAACCCATGTCCTAAAATTTCACTGGCATCGAGAACGGCCATAAATGCATTGGGGTCGATGGCGTGGACATAAACCTGTAAATCTGCCATTTCTTTTCTGCTCAATACGCAGAACAAAACATTTTTCTTTTCAAAGTTATACATTCCGTGTCCATCCAAGATAGTGCCCCCTCTTTTCAGGTCGTTGATTATGGCGTGGCGAATTTGTTCGCTTTTTTCAGACACAATGAAAACGGTTTTTGAAGACGAAAATCCTTCCACCACAGTATCAATGACTTTTCCCATAATAAAGATGGTGATCCAAGAGTAAAAAGGAACTTTCCAATCTTTAAAAACGGCAAGACCTATTAACACAATACAGCAGTCGATAATCATTAATTGTTGTCCCAAAGGAATGCGGGTATATTTATTTAAGATAGATGCCAATACGTCGGTTCCGCCGCTCGATGCGCGAGATTTAAAAATCAAGCCAACACCAATACCTATTACAATTCCCCCAAAGACCGAAGCCAAAACAATTTCCTCGCCCAATCCCAAAGGATCGGTTGTGCCCAAATAGTGACCTGAAAGCCATGTTACACCATCTGTAAAAAAAGCGGTTAAAATGAAACAAACAAAGGTTTTTACACCGAATTTCGGTCCCAAGATACGCAAGCCGATAAGCGTAAGAGGTAAATTGAAACACAAAGCGGCCAAACCCAAAGGAAACCCAAACTGGTGGTGCAACACAATGGAAATACCATAAATACCGCCCGGAACAATTTTATAAGGCGCCATAAAAAAGGCGTAACCAATAGATAAAATAAGTGTTCCCAAAACGAGCATTCCGTAGGAGTAAAACCATTGTTTTGAAAACAATTGATCTTTTCCAAGCGTGGGAATAAAAGGCTTTTTCTCTTTTGTCATAAAGTTTAATATTTTTTTGAAGTTGCAAAAGTACACAAGCTTTTTCGGATTAAGAAAAAATAAATAAACAAAATCATAATATCCTTATTGTTAGGATATTAATTCCTATTTGAGGAGCTTTTTATTCTTAAAATTTAAAATATCCATAAAAATGTACGTTCTTTGTAATTCTAAAATCTCAAAAATCAGAAAAAGAATGGCTTTTATTGAATTGGAAAATATGGAGTTTTATGCCTATCATGGTTGTTTTCAGGAAGAAACAAAGATAGGTACAAACTTTTTGGTCAATATTCGTTTTGAATTGAACACGGAAAAAGCGCAATATTCCGACAATTTAGCGGATACCATCAATTATTTGGAGGTTTATCAATTGACCAAAGCCGAAATGCAAAAGCCTTCGAAATTGGTAGAACATGTGGCCAACCGTATTGCCGACACACTGTTGAATAAATACGTAGACATGCAACGCATCGAAGTAAAAGTTTCCAAATTAAATCCGCCTTTGGGTGGAAAATTACAGGCAGTAACCGTTACCATTCAAAAGAGCAGGTAAATTCTGATTAAGCCTGAGACAGATTCAGAAAATCTGTTTAAGTTTTAAACTTGCTCTAAATATTTGTTATTGCCTTTTGGTACTATTTCCTTAAAATTTTCTCCATTGTTTTTCCTTTGGCTAATTCGTCAATGAGCTTGTCTAAATAACGAATTTGTTGCAAGAATTTGTCTTCAATGTTTTCTACGCGATAACCGCATATTACCCCGGTAATTTTTGACGCATTCGGGTTGATTTGAGGCGCTTGTGCAAAAAAAATCTCTAAATCGCTTTTCTTGTCAATTTGTTGTTGCAATGTCCGGTCGTTATATCCTGTTAACCAAAATATAACAGTATCGACTTCTTCTTTTGTGCATCCTTTTTTCTTCGCTTTTATCTATGTACAAAGGATAAACACTTGCAAAAGGAATTTTATATATTTTTGCTTTATCCATGATAGATTTATCGCTTAAAACAATCTGTAAGAAAGGCTCGCTTTGAAAGACAAATGGGAATCCACGGTTTTTCCTATATAGAAATAAGAAACTTCGCCACCCAAACAAAAACGGTCTGTCAAGGGATATAAATAGGATGTTGAAATAATGAAGTTGGCGGCGCTAAGCACTGTCGAAGAAGCTTTGTCGCCCATAAATTCAGTGCTGCTGAACAGCATGGTTGGCCCTGTGCCAATGGCAATATGCCAATCTTTCCAAACTCTCAAATCCACGTTAATCATCAACGGAAGGGCTGTTGTTTGACTTTTGGCATCCACAGGCTCTTCGCCTTCATATTGAATGGCAGTAGTGGAATACAACGGATAATAACCTGTTTCAAACCCCAACTGAACACGATGTGGAGGTTTCCAATAAAATTTGGCAGAAACCACAGGTTTCAAATTATGGATATCGTCGTCAGGAACTGTGGGCAAATCTTTTAAATAAACGCCTAACCCGGTACCAATCATAATATTTAAAGAACTTTTGCTTTTTGTTTCTTCCTGTGCTTCAGCTGTTTTGGCAAAAGAAACGAACAAAAACATTACCAAAAGGAATAATTTACATTTTTTCATTTTAAAAACTTTTAATCCGAAATTTCTTCTTTGAAAAACAAAAACTCACACGCGAAGAATCGGCATTTTCTTCTGTAACAGAATATTTTACGGAATATTCATATATTTATGGCTTTGCAAAGATATTTTCCATTTAGGTGCATGCAAAATGTATTCCACAATTAACGGCATCATCTTTTTTGAAACGCTCCATTCTGGCTGAAGGTACAACAGGCAAGGCTTAGAAAAATTTATAGAATTTTCTTCCGCCCACTGAAAATCTTCCTTGCTGCAAATGATCATTTTTAATTCATCGGCTTTGGGAAAAAATTCCGGCCTAACAGGGGCATTTCTTTTGGGAGAAACACAAATCCAATCCCATTCTCCTGTTAATTTCTCGGAACCCGAAGTTTCCAAAAAAGCTCGTATATTATTTTTTCTCAAGGCTGCGCAAAATTCGGTAAAATCGTACAACATAGGTTCGCCGCCTGTTACCACAACGTTTCGTGTGGGTGTTTGCAAAATCCTTTCCAAAATATCGTTGATGGGTGTGGGGTTGTGTACCGAAGCATCCCACGATTCTTTTACATCGCAAAAATGACAACCCACATCGCAGCCGGCAACTCGCACAAAATAAGCCGCTTCGCCGGTATGGTATCCTTCACCTTGCAAACTATAAAACTCCTCCATTACCGGAAGGCTCAAATTTTTATCTTTCATTTCTCAATCTTTCATTTATTGAACTTCTTTCATGCTGAAAGCAATTCTTTTTCTTTCTATATCCACGCTAATGACCTTGACTTTCACTTTTTGATGTAACTTGACTACTTCGTTCGGGTCGGATACAAATTTATTGGCCAAATGGCTGATATGCACCAAGCCGTCCTGATGAACGCCCACATCGACAAAAGCGCCAAAAGCCGTAATATTGGTAATGATTCCGGGCAAAATCATGCCTTCGCGCAAATCGTTTATGGTAAAAACATCTTTACTGAATTCAAAAAATTCGAATTTTGTACGAGGGTCGCGGCCGGGTTTGTCCAACTCTTTCAGTATGTCTTCCAAAGTCGGCAAACCGCAATCTTCGGAAACAAATTCCTTGATATTGATTTTGCTTCTCAGCTCTTTTTGTCGCATTAAATCGTCGACAACGCATCCTGCTTTTTTCGCCATTTTTTCGACCAAATCGTAACGTTCCGGGTGCACAGCGCTTTTGTCCAAAGGGTTTTCGGATATGTTGATACGCAAAAATCCTGCCGACTGTTCAAAAGCTTTTTCGCCAAAACGCGAAACTTTCATCAGGTCGAAACGTGACTTGAAAGCGCCGTTTTTATTGCGGTGTTCTACAATTTTTTGTGCCAACACAGGCCCAATGCCCGACACATACGACAACAATTCTTTGCTGGCGGTATTCAATTCCACTCCCACATTATTCACACAGCTAACCACCGTATCTCCCAAAGATTCGCCTAATTTATTTTGATTTACATCGTGCTGGTATTGACCCACACCGATGGATTTGGGATCTATTTTTACCAATTCCGCCAAAGGGTCCATCAAACGGCGGCCGATGGAAACAGCACCACGAACCGTAATATCGTAGTTGGGGAATTCCTGCCGTGCCACATCCGAAGCGGAATATACAGAAGCGCCGCTTTCGTTCACCATCACGGCGATGACATTTCCCTTGAAATGCGCTTTTTTCACCATTTCCTCGGTTTCTCGCCCTGCGGTTCCATTTCCTATGGCAATGGCTTCAATTTTAAACGATTCCACAAGATATTCCAGTTTATTGATGGCATCGCGTTCGTCTCGCACGGAACTGAAAGGATAAATGGTTTCGTTGTGCAGCAACTGCCCTTGTTTGTCCAAGCAAACTAATTTGCAACCGGTACGAAATCCGGGGTCTATGGCCAGCACATTTTTTTGTCCCAAAGGAGAAGCCAGCAACAGTTGACGAAGATTTTCGGAAAAAATACGGATGGCATCAATGTCGGCTTTTTCTTTCAGCAGGTTGCGGAATTCCGTTTCCATAGAAGGCAAAAGCAAACGCTTGTAGCTGTCTTTCAAAGCCGTTTTTACCTGATGCGAAACCTCGTTGGTGTCTTTAACAAAAATGCGTTCCAGTAATGTGAGGGCATCGTCTTCTACTTCCGGTTCTATTTTAACTTTCAGGAAGCCTTCGTTTTCGCCGCGCAACATGGCTAAAATTCTGTGCGAAGGCGCTTTGGCCATTTTTTCAGACCAGTGGAACCACGACTGGAATTTTTGTGCTTCGGTTTCGTCCACATTTTTGCCAATGTCGGAGCTCAAAATTGCCGTGCGGTTTAGGAAATTACGCATGCGGCCACGGGCTTGGGCGTCTTCATTAATCCATTCGGCAATAATATCGCGGGCGCCGGACAAAGCTTCGTCTTCGTTTGCTACCTGCTTTTCTTCGCTGACATACAATTTGGCTTCCTGCAAAAGGTTGAAATTCTTTTGTTCGAAAATCTTTTTTGCCAAAGGTTCTAAGCCTTTGGATATGGCAATGCTTGCGCGGGTTTTACGTTTGGGTTTGTAAGGCAGGTATAGGTCTTCCAGTTCCGAAAGCACCTTTATGGCCATGATTTGCTTTTCCAATTCTTCGGTCAGCTTCCCCTGCTCGGCAATGGATTGCAAAACGGTTTGACGGCGTTTGTCCAGTTCTTTCAACTGCAAAAGTTTGTCGCGAATGGCCGTGATTTGCACTTCGTCCAAACTGCCGGTAGCCTCTTTTCGGTAACGTGCAATAAACGGAACTGTGGCGCCCCCTTCGAGCAATTCCACCGTTTTTTCGACTTGTTTGTGGCCAAGGCCCAATTCCTCGGCTATTTCAATGGCATAGTTCATCTAAAAAGATAAGTTTTGTAGTAAAAATTCCTTGCAGAAATAAGTTTATTTTCTTTTTTAATTTTGAAAATCAATAATTTGCAGAATTTTTTAGCATAAAAATATAACCATCAAATATAATCGAAAAAATCGGAATAGGGGAATTTGTTTTTCAATGAAGAGGGATATAATGGTAAAATTTCGACTTCTAATTACAATAATATTTTCTCACAGAAGAACAGGTATTCACTTGTTTTTTCAAATACAAAACTTTTCTAATATATGTAAGAATTTATCTCAAACATTTTATGTATTTTCGTAGTCGGAAATGAAAATCTCAAAATAAAAACCATGGAAACAACTTATAGATCAAATAGTTTCTTTCGAGTTATATTAATTCTTAGCTTATGGGTACTATTTTCGATAGAAGGAAAAGCTCAATTGCAAGAAGATTTTTCTACACTGAATCTTCAGACAACAACTTTTTGGCAAGGTGATAAAGATTCCTTTCAAATATCGCAATCTACTGCAATTCCCTCGGAAATGCGGCCGGGTTTGCAATTGAACGGAAAAGGTACTGGACAGAGTTTTTTGGCTGCAAACCCCAATCTTTTGAATTTCGACACGATTGTTTGGGAATTTTGGGCAAAAATCTCGACAAGTGTAACAGCAACTAATCATGCACGGTTTTATTTGTTGTCCAAAAATTCGAATTTAAAGACCACA
>JAVBMO010000071.1:0-7832 GCA_031552355.1 Bacteroidales bacterium
GCTTTAGAAACGGTTATTCCTGCCATTTCCACACCACATCCGAATATGGCAAACCCAATACAGGCAACCTTTGCTGATGCGGGAAAATCAGGTAAAAAAGAATTGAAAAATTCAAACCCCAAACCACCATTATTAAAATATTCGCTTACTCCGTACAGCTTTATGCTTGCGCCAAGCACCATTACACTACCTGCTAAAAGAGCAGTGAAACGAACGCCCATTTTGTCGAGGATAATTCCTGCAAAAATGAGGAAGAAGACAAATACATTTAAGAAAAATTCAGAACCACCCACCGAACCAAAAGTGTCGGGTGACCACTGCAATTTTGTTTCCAATAAACCCTGAATGGGCGCCAAAACATCCACAAACATGTATGCAAAAAACATGGTGGACGAAACTAACAGCAACGCAATCCATCGTGCAACAGCAGAATCGCGTAACAATTTTTGTACATTTTCTGTCATAACTTTTAAAGTATTAAATTTTGTGCAAAAGTACACAAAAACAAAAAGGGATAGCTTTTGTAAAAACAAAACTTTTTATCTCGCTTTATAATTTTCAAATCTATCAAGCATATATGAGGTTTTAAACATTCTATTGTTAAAACCTTTCCTTCAAATATATTGAATTTAAAAGGATTCGCAAACGGTTTTTATCGTTTTTAGTATTAAATAATTAGAAAAAGTTTGTCAGTTTGAAATTTAGTTGTACCTTTGCACTCCTTTTATCATATATGGTAAATTATTTTTTTTGAAACAATAGATAGATTGCAATGAGCACATTAAGCTACAAAACAGTATCTGCAAAAAAGGAAACCGTTCAAAAGGAATGGATAATTATTGACGCAGAGAACCAAATTTTAGGTCGCTTATCCACAAGAGTAGCAAACATTTTGAGAGGTAAACACAAACCATCTTACACTCCTCATGTTGATTGTGGTGATAATGTAATTGTTATTAACGCTGAAAAAGTGCGTTTTACAGGAAACAAATTGACTGAAAAATTATACGTTCGTTACACCGGATACCCAGGTGGACAACGTTTTGCTACACCAAAACAATTGCTTGACAAACATCCAATTCGTATTGTAGAACATGCTGTAAAAGGAATGTTGCCTAAAAACCGTTTGGGAAGCGAATTGTACAGAAATTTGCATGTTTATGCCGGAAACGAGCATCCACATGAAGCACAACAACCTAAGTTAGTGAAATTAGAAAATTTAAGATAATCACATGGAAGTAATCAACACACTTGGCAGAAGAAAAACAGCCGTAGCGCGTATTTACATGACTCCCGGAAATGGGACTATTACTGTAAATAAGAGAGATTATAAAGAATATTTTCCTACAGGTCCTCTTCAATACATCATTCGTCAAGCTTTTGAAATTAGCAATGCAACCGAAAAATGGGATGTGAAAGCTAATCTTGATGGTGGTGGTATTAAAGGACAAGCTGAAGCTTTGCGTTTGGCTATTTCAAGAGCTCTTTGCGAAGTAGATGCAGAAAACAGACCTGCATTGAAAGTTCAAGGTTTGCTTACTCGTGACCCCCGTATGGTTGAACGTAAAAAACCGGGTCGTCCAAAAGCGCGCAAACGCTTCCAATTCAGCAAACGTTAATCGTTTAATATATAGATATTGTTTAGTATCGAAACTGCAAAGACTTTTTGAATTTGTTCAAAAACTACTTTGCAGTTGAATTATTTTGAAAGTAAACAAATTTTAAAAAACATGAAATTAGAATTCGAAAAAATGTTGGATGCAGGTTGCCACTTCGGCCACCTGAAAAGAAAATGGAATCCTAAAATGGCTCCTTATATTTTTATGGAGCGCAACGGAATCCACATTATTGACTTGCACAAAACGCAAGCTAAAGCAGAAGAAGCTGCAAATGCTCTTCAGCAAATTGCAAAATCAGGTAAGAAGGTTTTGTTTGTGGCTACTAAAAAACAAGCAAAGGAAATTGTAGCAGAGCAAGCAAAAAGAGTAGGAATGCCTTTCGTTACAGAACGTTGGCCCGGTGGGATGCTTACTAACTTTGCCACTATTCGTCGTACTGTGAAAAAAATGAATTCTTTGGATCGTTTGATTAACGATAAAGAATTTACAAACATATCAAAAAGAGAACGTTTGCAAATTCAACGTGAACGCGCTAAATTGGAAAAAACTTTGGGAAGTATTTCTGATTTGTCTCGTTTGCCTTCAGCTCTTTTCATTGTGGACATCCGCAAAGAACACATTGCTGTTGCTGAAGCAAAACGTTTGAACATTCCAACATTTGCATTGGTTGATACAAATTGTAATCCCGATTTGATCGATTTCCCAATTCCTGCAAATGATGATGCTTCGAAATCTATCGCTTTGATTTTAGCTGCTATGACAGATTCTATTGAAGAGGGTTTGAACGAGCGTAAGATGAATAAAGATTTGAAAGCTGAAGATGATGCAACAGATGATACAGCAGAATTTTCAGACAAAAATTTCGATGATATAGATGAATTAGAAGATGCCGACTCCCTTAAAAGAGCCAAAAAAGCCGGAACAACAGAAGGTGAGGCCGAAGGAGAAAAAGCAAAAAGACCAAGAAAAGTAGTAAGCAAAAAAACTACAAAATAAATTTTTAAAGTAGGCAAGTATTCTTAGAACTACTTGCCTTTTTAATAACATTAAAAATAAGGATTAATATGGCTATAAGTGCTGCAGATGTAAATAAACTTCGCCAAATGACCGGCGTTGGAATGATGGATTGTAAAGCTGCTTTGACAGAATGTGATGGCGATTTCGAAAAAGCTATTGACTATTTGCGTCAAAGAGGGCAAAAAATGGCAAACAAAAGAGCTGACCGCGAAGCAAACGAAGGGGTTGTTCTTGCAAAATCTACAGGCGATTTTGGCGCTGTTTTGTTATTAAGTTGCGAAACAGATTTTGTTGCTAAAAACCAGGATTTTATCAATGTTGCAGGGTCTATTTTGGACAAAGCTTTGTCTGTAAAAGCAAAAACCAAAGAAGATGTACTTGCGTTGGAAATCAATGGTTTGAAAATTGAAACTTTGATTTTGGAACAAGTGGCTAAAATTGGTGAAAAAATTGAATTGGCTGCATACGAATGTGTTGAAGCTGCAAGCGTTTGCGCTTATATTCACCAAGGAAACAGATTGGCTACTTTAGCCGGTCTTTCACAAGCCGGTTTTGAAGAAGCCGGAAAAGACATTGCTATGCAAATTGCTGCCATGGCGCCGATCTCTTTGGACAAAAACAGCGTTCCTGCTGATGTAATTGAAAGAGAAATGGAAGTTTACCGTGGTCAAATTCGCGAAGAAGGAAAACCAGAAAACATGGTAGAACAAATTGCTGCCGGAAAATTGAATAAATTTTTCAAAGAAAGCACTCTTTTGAGCCAAGAATTTATCAAAGATTCAAAGAAAAACGTTGCCGATTACTTGACCTCTGTAAATGCAGGATTGACAGTAACTTCATTCAAACGTGTTGCTTTAGGTGCATAAGAATTTTAAATAAAAAATAAGAAAAGGCTGTCTATTTGGGCAGCCTTTTTTTTAGGATAAAAACGAATTTTACAAACAGTGGATACAGCAGTTCGTGCAAAGAAACATTTAGGGCAACACTTTTTGAGAGATGAAAATATTGCCCTCAAAATAGTGGAAAGCCTTTCCGATGAAACAAAAAATGTATTGGAAATTGGTCCCGGAATGGGTGTGCTGACCAAGTATTTGCTGCAATCTTCCTGCCAGGTAAAAGTGATTGAAATAGATACGGAATCTGTAGAATACCTTTCGCAACATTATCCGGCATTGAATGGAAATATTATTTCCGGCGATTTCCTGAAATTGGATATTTCCGGTATTTTTCAAGAAAAATTTTCTGTGATAGGGAATTTCCCTTACAATATTTCAGGGCCTATTTTGTTCAAAATTTACGAAAACAGGAATCAAATAACCGAAGCAGTCGGTATGTTTCAAAAAGAAGTTGCAGAACGTGTTGCAGCCAAGCCCGGAAATAAAACGTATGGGATTTTAAGCGTGCTGCTCACTGCTTTTTATACCATAGATTATCTGTTTACTGTCCATGAACATGTTTTTTCGCCGCCACCCAAAGTGAAATCTGCTGTAATCCGGCTTAGAAGAAATGCTGTAGATTCTTTGCCTTGCAATGAAAAATTGTTTACACAGGTTGTGAAAACAGCGTTTAATCAACGGCGAAAAACTCTTCGCAATGCGCTGAAACCTTTATGCAACACTGATAGTTTGGATTCCGAACTGCTGAATCAGAGAGCGGAACAACTTTCTGTAGAAAATTTTATCGATTTGACGAAAAAAATAGAATTCTCCAAAAATAACCTTTCATGAATATTGGAGCATTGATTATTATTGCGGCAGCGCTTTGTATCGATTCCGGCATTATTTCTCTGACCGTAGGTTTACAAAAAAATGTAAAAAATACGCGAGGTCTTCGTTTGGCTGTAATTTGCGCCCTTTGCCAAGGGGGGCTTTTCTTGGCCGGAATGCTCTTTAGTTTGGCTTTTAAGAAAGGGTTTGATTCTTATGACCACTGGGCCGCTTTTGTCGTGCTATTTATCATAGGTTTAAAAATGTTATTGGAAATAAGAAAGGCAGATTCTTCTGCAAAGGAATTTGATGTAACTCATACCTTGGTGCTTTTTGGCTTGGGTTTAGCCACAAGTATCGATGCTTTGATTGTGGGTTTTGGTTTAGGAATGACGATGGCAAGCATTTTTCAGAAAATATTTTCCGCCTCAATTGTTTTTGTCTTAACGTTCATTTTTTCCATCAGCGGATTTTATTTAGGCAGAAAACACAAATTTGTGCCTGTGAAATTCAGCACAGCAGTGGGTGCATTTACATTGATAGGATTTTCGATAAAAATACTATTTGATCACGGCGTTTTTTAAGAAAAAAGTACCTTTGCAATATGGAAACAAAAGTATTCAGAGGACTTGTGGTGAAAGCAACCGGAAGTTGGTACAATGTTCGTGTGGAAAATATCCAAGAGATTTTTCAATGCCGTATTCGAGGTAATTTCCGCTTGCAGGGCATCAAAGCCACCAATCCCGTTACAGTGGGCGATTGGGTGAAATTTCAGCTTTTAGCCGAGGAAAATGCAGGAGTTATTACCGAAATTGAAGACCGCAGAAACTATATTATCCGAAAATCTGTCAATTTGTCGAAGCGAACCCATGTTTTGGCCGCCAATATAGACCAGGCTGTTTTGGTTATTAGCCTTTCAAATCCAAGGACTTCCACCGGTTTTATAGACCGTTTTTTGGTCAATGCGGAATCCTACCATATCAAAACACTTTTGGTTTTCAATAAAATGGATTTGTTTGAAGGAACTATTAAAAAGCAGTATGACGAAATCCGTTCCATTTATGAAAAAATAGGCTATTCATGTATTGCTGTTTCGGCTTTGGAAGGCACCAATTGTAATGAATTGAAAATGCTTTTGCAGAATAAAGTCAATATGCTTGTAGGCCACTCAGGTGCAGGGAAATCGGCTCTGATAAACCAAATAGATCCTTCGTTGAACCTGAAAACCGGATCCATTTCGAATTGGAGCGGAAAAGGAACACATACAACAACTTTTTCCGAAATTTTTCCACTTTCGTTTGGCGGCGATATTATCGACACACCCGGTATCAAAGAATTTGGAATGGTGGATTTACAGAAAGAAGAAATTTCAAGATATTTTCCTGAAATGTTCCGGTTTTTACACGATTGCCGGTTTAATAATTGTACTCATGAACATGAACCTGCCTGTGCTGTAAAAAAGGCACTGGAACATGGCGAAATCAGCGAAATCCGTTATCAAAATTATTTGAATATTCTGCATGGTGAGGAAATGGACACAGAAGAATGGGAAAACAGGTAAATTGAAAATGAAACAGATGAAAATCAGGATTTTAAAATTTGAAGATTTGGCAATGAGAAAATATTTTAAACGACAAAAGCTATCTTTGAGATTTTTATGTATTTTCATTCCTAATTGAAAAACTTAGGAACTATTTAAAAATTATTGCCGTCTGCTTTAGCTGACGGATTTTTGAGTTGTGAAAAACATTTGGGGCTTTAGCCCAACTAAAAAAGTGAAACTGTTTGGCTATGATTTATATTTAAACCCATTGCTTTTAAGCAACGGCAATGATTGCTGTTATTTACAAATTTAAACAGTTCCTTATTTCGTAATTTATAATTAAAGAAAGTGAGAGCATTAATTCAACGTGTTTTGGAAGCCGGAGTGGCCATAGGAGGAAAACCCAAATCGGAAATAGGGCAGGGAATGCTTGTTTTGGTAGGAATTGAAGAGGCCGATACACAAGAAGATATTGATTGGTTATGTGCCAAAATAGTAAAACTTCGCATTTTTGACGATGACAATGGCGTCATGAATCTTTCCATCAAGGAAGCCAATGGCGAAATAATGGTTATCAGCCAATTTACTTTGCATGCTTCGACCCAAAAAGGGAATCGTCCATCCTATTTTAAGGCTGCAAAACCGGAAATTTCCCTACCGCTCTATGAGAAATTTTTACTCAAAATGGAACAGGAATTAGAAAAATCTATCGCCACGGGAGAATTTGGCGCCGACATGAAAGTGTCCCTCATCAACAATGGGCCGGTTACCATTTTTATAGATACCAAAAACAAGGAATAGTAGCTTGAGAATACTTGTAACTTCTTGGATCAATTGGAAAAATCCCAAAGGAAGCTGCAAAAAAGTTAAGCACTATTTTTATTGATTATTCAAGACTCCACTATAGTCACGTTGCCCAAAGCTAAATGACGTCTTTTTTTGTTATACCAAATTTGAAGACTTGAAAATCATTTCCATATTTTCAAGTCTTCAAATTGATAAGCTGTTTTATTTTCAATTTTCAATTAAAAAAGTAACCGGCAATGTGAACCACGAACGGACAATAAATCCTTTTTGTACTCCGGTGTTCCATTTAGGAACGGATTTTATCAACCGTACTGCTTCCTGGTCACAACCGCCGCCAATTTCCCCAAGGGTTTCCACTTGCGAAATAGAACCATCTTTTTCCACCACAAACCGTACATATACAGTTCCTTGTATTTTTTTCGCCAATGCGTCCTCCGGATAAACCAAATTTTCATTCAAATAAGCTTGGTAAGCAGCTTTTCCCCCCGGAAAATCGGGCTGTACTTCCGCATACACAAAAATTTCATTTGTTTCTGCAATAGGAACAGAATCCATTTCGTTTTCTTTTTGTGCAAATAGAGCCGATGTACTCATAAAAAAACATAGGCAAACAAAAGTCAAAAGGTTTTTACTTTTCATAGTTGTAGAATTTTATTGGTTATAAAAAATCTTGTCAAATACTTTCTTATTATTATTTACTACGTTTCGCATTTACATTGTTGTTACGAGTTTAGTTCGGCAGAACTCGATTCTTATAACCGCAGGTCAACGACTACCCCTATTTGGTTCTGCCTTGCAGGCAGCATTCCTATTATATCTATTTTCTACAGGCTACGCTAAACTTCCCTATGGTTATAAAATCGGCTTTTAGCTTCGCTGAGCTTACCCTTTCAGGGGGTTGCGGTTCAAGCCTTTTCTTCAGCTATCGATTTTGATGTGTAACATCAGTTATTTATAAAGACAAAATTTCCGGAAATTTTCTGCGTCGCAAAGATAAAAAATAGGAGGTGTTATAAAAAGTATGCTGCTATAAATAAGTGACACTCAGGTAAAATAAGAGTATTTTTGTAAAATGCAAATCACAATCATACTCTACTGTCCTCAGTGCCACAGTGCAAATATAAAGAAAAACGGGAAGAA
>JAVBMO010000112.1:0-6034 GCA_031552355.1 Bacteroidales bacterium
TTAACCATTGGTTGGTTTTGGATTTTAGGAATGATGAATATTTTCGACATTCGTTTCAATATCGTAAATATTATTCTTGCCACACTTATTTTCGGACAAGGCGACGATTATACGATTTTTATTACCGAAGGGCTGATGTACGAATATACTTATAAACGAAAACTGCTGGCTTCGTACAAAAACAGCATCATTCTTTCGGCATTAATTATGTTTATTGGTATTGGTTCGCTGATTATTGCCAAACATCCGGCTTTACATTCGTTAGCTGAAGTTACCATTATTGGCATGGGGTCGGTGGTGTTGATGACATTCCTTTTTCCACCACTTATTTTCAAATGGCTGACTCTGAAAAAAGGTGAAAAGCGATTGATGCCCATCACGTTGAAAAATATGGCTTCAGCCGTATATGCCTTTGCTGTATTCCTTTTGGGCGCAATTATTCTTACCACTTGCGGATTTTTCCTGTTTACGTTTGGTAAAAAAACGGATAAGAAAAAATTGAAATACCACAAGATGTTGCAATGGACCGCTAAGTTTGTACTTTTCCGTATTCCGAATGTAAAAACGATTTACAACAACCTATCAGGCGAAACATTCGACAAACCGGGCGTAATTATTTGTAATCATCAATCGCATATAGATTTAATGTGTATCATGATGCTTGCGCCAAAACTTATCATCTTGACCAATGATTGGGTTTGGAATTCGCCGTTTTACGGACGTTTAATCAAATATGCCGATTTTTATCCGGTGTCGAATGGTGTGGAAAATGCGATGGATAAATTGCAAGCCATTGTTGAAAAGGGGTATTCTGTTATGGTATTTCCTGAAGGTACACGTTCCGAAGATTGTTCCATTCTGCGTTTTCACCGTGGGGCATTCTATTTAGCAGAACAGTTGAAGGTCGATATTATCCCTGTGATGATTCATGGCGTAGGGCATCTTTTGCCGAAAAAAGAATTTATGCTTCGCAAAGGTGAAATACATATTCAAGTGATGCCTCGAATGGCATATGATGCGTTTGGCGAAACCTATGCCGAACGTGGTAAAAACACACGGAAATATTATGCCGAAGAATACGCAAAACTTTCGGCAACAATTGAAACTGCGGATTACTACAGCGATTTGGTAAAACATAATTATATTTACAAAGGTCCGAGCGTGGAAAGAGCCGTACGTGCCAATTTGAAAAAACAGGGCAATTATCGTGAAATAATCAGTCAATTAAGTGATTATAAAAACGTTTTAGTTGTAAATTCCGGTTATGGTGAATTCTCATTGTTACTTTCAATGGTTCATAAAACCATGAAAATTACAGCTTTTGAAAACGATAGAGACAAATTGGATTTAGCAGCCAATTGTGCTTGGGTTAAGGAAAACTTGCATTATGTTTCCGAAATAACAAATGATGAAAATTTTGATGCAGTGGTTTTAATAAACCCAACAGATGAACAAAAATTAAAATGGGAAAAAACATTTATAATTGAGTAATGAACCACAAAGGCGCACAAAGAAAAAACTTAGTGATACTTTGTGAAAGCCATTGGTGTTACTTTGTGGTCTGATAACAAAAGAATTGTGGGAAAAACAAAAAATGCAACAGAAATACGACATAGTAATCATTGGTAGCGGGCTTGGCGGATTGACCTGCGGTTATATTTTATCCAAAAATGGATATAAAGTGGCTGTATTAGAGCAAAATTCCCAGTTAGGCGGATGTCTGCAAACTTTTACCCGAAAGGGCGTAAAGTTTGAGACAGGTATGCACTATATCGGCAGTATGCAGGAAGGGCAAGCGCTTAATAGATATTTTAAATACTTATCACTTTTCCCTAATGTTAAAGTTTCCCAACTCGATCCCGCAGGATTTGATGTTATTTCACTGAATGGCGAACAATATGCCTATGCTTCCGGTTACGAAAACTTTATTGAGACATTAGCAAAAAAATTCCCATCTGAACACCAAAATATTAAACGCTATGTCGACGGAATTGTGGATGTCGCTTATAGTTCACCTTTCTATTCGCTTAAAAATTTTGACGAAAATCGCACTCAAATTGCTTTGAAAGTCGCGAATCACGAAACCACAAGCATTAATGAATATATAGCATCCATTACATCCAATGAAGAACTTCAAAATGTGCTGGTGGGTACATTACCGCTATATGCCGGTTTGAAAAATAAAACCCCATTATATATTCATTCTTTAATCAACGAATCCAATATTACCGGTGCCTACCGCATTATGGGCGGCAGCGATCAGATTGCAACTTCGCTCGTGGAATCCATTCGCTCGTTTGGCGGTGATGTATTTCCTTCAAATAAAGTAGTCAAAATCAATTGCGACAATACCAAGGCAGTAAGTGTTACACTTGAAAACGGCGAACAAATTGAAGCCAATTATATTGTTTCCAATGCTCATCCTGAAACCACTATCAATATGGTTGATTCAAACCTTATTCGCCAAGTTTATCGCGATAGAATCAGCCACATTGAACATTCTGTTTCTAATTTTACGGTTTATTTACGCTTTAAGGAAAATAAAGTTCCTTATATGAATCATAACTATTATTACTATAAAGGCAAGGATGTTTGGGGTGGCGAAAATTATACTTCTCAGGAATGGCCTAAGAGTTTCCTTTATGTGCATCTTTGCCCCAAGGAACCATCGGAATATGCGCAGGCAGCAGAGTTAATTGTTTATATGCGTTTTGATGAAACATTGAAATGGTTGGGAACTAAAATAGGCAGGCGTGGTGAAGAATATGAAGCATTTAAACGGCAAAAAGCCGAAAAATTATTGTCTTTGCTGGAAAAAGAATTTCCGGGAACATTGACAAATGTGGAATCTTACTATACCTCTTCGCCGCTTACTTATTTGGATTATACCGGTACAAAAGAGGGTTCCATGTATGGAATGCTGCGAGATAAAAACGACCCCGTAAGTTCGCGGGTGTCGCACAGAACCAAAATTCCAAACCTGCTTATGACAGGGCAAAATATTAATGCACATGGAATTATGGGCGTAATTATAGGCGCCATTATTACTTGTTCGGACTTATTAGGAAGAGATTTTTTGTTCAACCAAATTTTAGATAACTCAAAATAAAAAAAATACCTAGTGATACATGATGAAAACCCTTTGTGTTACTTCGTGGTAAAAAACAAATAATGAAAGAATCAGTACTTATTATAGGTGGCGGCATTGGCGGATTGGTTTCCGGCGCTATTTTGGCGAAGGAAGGTTATGCTGTGCGTGTTATCGAAAAGCATACGGTTATAGGTGGCGGATTGCATACATTTAAGCGTTATGGTGTTGAATTTGAAACAGGAATGCATGTTATTAGCGGATTTGAAGAAACCGGTGCATTACGCAAACTATTCACTTATTTGGGTATTTTCGACAAACTGCATATTAAGCCGGCAGATACTGACGGTTTTGAACATCTGCATATAGAAAGCGATGGAATGACTTACAAATTGGCTTCTGGACGGCAGAATTTTATAGATACTTTAAGCAGCTATTTCCCTGAAGAAAAGGAAAATATACAACATTATATTGATAGAGTATATACATTATGTGATAATATTCCCCTTTTTAATTTGAAACCTGCAACCAATAAAGGGTATCTGCAAATTGATGCAATGTCGATAAGTGTGGGTGAATTTATCGAATCTTACATAAAAGATCCAAAATTGCAATCGATTTTAGCTTGGAACAATGCACTTTATGGCGGCGAAAAGTATAGGACTCCTGCCTACATTGGCGCCATGATAACCAAATTCTATATTGAAGGTGCAAGCCGATTTGTTGGAGGAAGCCAGCAATTAGCCGATGCTTTGGCCGATGTTATTTCCCAAGATGGCGGCGAAGTAATCAAAGGAAATGGCGTGAAATTTATTGATATTCAGGATAAAAAAATTCAAAAAGTAATAACCGAAAATGGACAGGAATTTACGGCAGACTGGTACATATCAGCTATCCATACTTCTACTATGTTTAAATTGATGGATACTTCAAAAATCCAAAAATCATACTACACTCGAATTGACAATATTCCGAATTCGTACTCATCGTTCACGATGTATATTGTATTTAAACCCAATACCTTTCCATTTCTGAACCACACGAACTATACTATTCCCGATTATAGTACCACATGGAATCATGATACCTATAACGAGGAAAACTGGCCGCAAGGCGTCATGTATATTACGCCACCGGATACCGATAGCGATAAATATGCCCAAAAGATGATTGTAAATGCCATTATGCGATATGATACCGTGAAAAAATGGGAAAATACTTCGGTTGAAAAACGTGGCGAAGATTATAATGCTTTTAAAAAGCAATGCGAAGAAAGACTCTTGGCTATTTTAGAAAAAAAATATCCCGAATTTCGGTCAAAAATAGATAAAGTTTTTAGTGCTACACCACTAACCATCCGCGATTATTATGGGGCAAAAGATGGCGCTATCTACGGCACATTGCAGGATTGTAACAACATGGCTGCTACCCATATAGCAATAAGAACCAAACTTGAAAATTTATTGCTTACCGGACAAAATATTAATTTGCACGGAATATTAGGCGTACCTTTAACAGCCATTTCAACCTGTGGCGAGTTAATTGGTTTCGAGAAATTATTAAATAAGATTAATGAAAATTAATAGTAAAATTTGTCTTTAAAATAAACTTAGCGCATTTTATTTCATAAATTAATAAAAAAATGAATAATTTTCTGATGCACTTTGTATCTTTGTGGAATAATATAAAAATGAATAAAAAATAAAATACCCGATTATGAAATTAAAACTAATTTACCCAAGATGGGAAAAATTACGCGGACAAACGACTTTTAATTTACCGCCTCACGGGCCGGTTGCTTTTGCCGCTGCTTTACCCGAATATGTCGAAGTGTCTTTTACCGATGAAAATGTGGAAGCCATTAATTTTGAAGATGATTGCGATTTAGTAGCTATTTCCATGATGCTCAGCACCCAAGTGAAGCGAGGCTGGGAAATTGCCGACGAATTTCGGAAATCTGGTAAAAAAGTCATTTTTGGTGGTATTTCAACCATGCTTCATGCCGAAGAAACTGTAGAACATGCCGATGCCATATTTTTAGGCGAAGCCGAAGGTCGTATGGAAGATGTGCTCAACGATTTTCGCAACAATAAGCTGAAAAAGGTTTACAATTTTATGGGAAATCATCCACCTATCGAATCGGTAGGTCCTGCCCGTCGCGATTTGTACAAACGCGAGTTATACAACCACAAAGGCGTACAAATGGTTGATTTGTTTCATGCTTCGCGTGGTTGCCGTTTCAGTTGTTATCCTTGCGCTGTTTCCTATTTGGGTGGACGTGTTTTCCGCCCTCGCCCCATGGATAAAGTGATTGAGGAATTGGCCACTATCGAAAACAATCGTATGTTTGTTGTCGATAATTCGTTGGCGCAAAATAAAGAATGGGAAATTGAACTTTTCAAGGAAATGATTCCTTTTAAAAAGAAATGGATTAGCCACACTATTGAAGACGACCCGAAGATTCTTGACCTTGCCGCACAAGCCGGCGCTTGGTATGTTTATCAAGCGGTTTATGATACTTCCGACTATATCAAAGAACGCGTAAAACGTTACCACGATTATGGTATTGGTGTCGAAGGAACTATTTTGTTGGGACTTGACAATCAATCGGAAGACGAAATCAAACGATTGATAGACTTTCTTTTAGAAATAGATTTGGATTTGGCGGAATTTACCGTCATGACACCTTTCCCCCACACCAAAGGCTATGACGATTTACTGCGCGAAAACCGTATTTTCGATTTCGATTGGAACCATTACAATGCCGGACAAGTGGTTTTTCAACCCAAACAAATGTCGGCAGATAAACTACAGGAATTATACGACTATGCTTGGTCATCGTTTTATGCCGACGAATCGCAGGAATCAAAAATGATGCGTTTGTTTACCAATGTGGTTATGAGAGAAATGGAAGATGGCACTTACCGTCCTCGTGATAGAAAATTG
>JAVBMO010000080.1:0-12354 GCA_031552355.1 Bacteroidales bacterium
CTAACTTTTTTACTAATCTTTTGGCAGGATTGGCTGCCTATAGTTTCTTCCCTAAAAAACCTGCCATCAAAGTCGATTTTGATCCTATATCCAATCAACTTGCTCTTTATTAATGCTTTTTATATCGAACTCAGGTTTGTAAATAAATTTCTTGATGTTTCGATCGGCAATGCAATTGACCGCTCAACAGCCCGCTCCTTAGCGAGCAATAAATATTGTCAAAATTCTAACCAACTATGTCAAAAAAACAGAGGGTTTCACTTCAAAGTGAAACCCTCTGTTATAGAGTTCAGGGCAAAATTTATTTTTCAATAACAATTTGTACCCGTCTGTTCTTTTTACGGTTTTCTTGGCTATTATTCGGAACCAAAGGTTCTTTGTCGCGTTTCGAAGCCGTTCCAAGTATTCGTTTTTGGTCTATACCCTTTGATATCAGATATGCTTTTGCTTTTTCGGCCCTGCGCAAACCTACTTTTTCGTTTACTTTGTCGCCGCCAAGATCGCAAGTGTGCCCGTAGATACGGAATTTGGTTTCAGGATACTTTTGCAATAAGGGAACTTTTTCGTCTAGTTCTTTCTTTTGCTCTTCTTCTGGGCTTATTTGAGAGCGGCTGTAGTTTTCCACGGGCGCCTCAATTTTCGCTATGTCGGCATTTTGTTGAGCTTTGGCAGCTTGCTCTGCTTCTGCAGCTTTGCGGGCAGCTTCTTGTTGCTGTTGTTGTGCCAAACGATCTGCTTCTGCTTTGCGGGCAGCTTCATCGGCCAAGGCCTCTTGACGGGCGGCTTCTTCCTGACGAGCTTTTTCTTCGGCAGCACTGTTATCTTGTTGGACAGGTTCTGCCGGTTTTTGTTCAACAACTTGAGGTGTTTCTTCTTGTGGTTTTGCAGTTTTTTCTTTCTTTTTTATTTCGCCCAAACCAAAAGCGTATTTCACTTTAATACCCAAAGCCAAAGGCGAGATTTTATCCACAAGATTGGTTCCGTTTACGTTCGATTGGATTGCGCTATTTGTTTTAATATCCGTATTTCCGGTATATTCCACAAAGTCTTTTTCGGATATTTTTTGAATATTATTCAAACCATAATCGAAATACACGCCTGTGTAAAGGGAATTCTTTTTGCAAAGCCCCCATTTTACGCCGGTTTCCAAAGATACAAAGTACACTAAATCCAAGTCCAAATCACCTTTAGAAGATTTGTCGAATTTTCCTAACCCATATTGCGGAAGGTCGTCATAAGTACGCCCATCGGGGAAAACGCCATTTGTTTGCAATGTATACGAATCTGCATTGTAGGTGGTTGAAACAGGGAAAGCAATTTTACCTCCTCCTGCAATGTAGAATTTGTGTTTTCCTGTTGTTTGAAATTGCAGCATCAACGGAATGGAAAGGTACCATGCTTGTTGGGTTTCTTCGTAGTCGGAAAGGTTGTAATTGAATACAAAGTTGTCGTTTGGGATAAGCCCATTTTGAACTGTTGTATTATAACTACCGCCAAAACCATTGTTTAACTTCGCTTTTGCAGTAAACAAATTTATATCGATTCCTGTTCCAATACCCCAATGGCGCGAAAAGAAGAACATGTAGCCAAGCCCTGCCTGTCCGCCAAAGCCATTGGTACGGCTTCCATCTGTTATGTCGTAATTCAATGTGGATAATCCTCCGCCTAAGCCGATGGTTATTTCATGTCGGGGATAAATAACTTCTTTTTTCGTTTCCTGTGCGCTCATGGCACCAGACAAGCCTAAAGTTAAAAGGCAAGTTGCTGTAAATATTTTGATATTCATTTCTGTATCTTTTAATGTTTATGAAATCTTTTATTTTTCCCTGTCATGTGTTGCCGTTTTTTCTCCGGCAACACATGAAACAAGGATTTTGCTCGTGAATAAATTAATTGACAATAAATTTAACAATTCTCGATCCATTATGCGCATCTAAGCGGATAACATATGTTCCACTCAAAGACGGTGAATTTATTTCCATTCGAGAACCGGTCAATGCTTCTGTCTTCAATATGTTGCCTTTTAAGTCAACAATGCTGAAAGAGGCATTTTTCCATTCGTCATCATTTAAACCACTTTCTAAAATAAAGGATTGCGATTTACGTACAGGATTCGGATACACTTTTGTGTTGATATCGGTTGTAGTTATTTGTACAGGACAAGAAGTCAATGTGTCGTTGATAATGACAGAATAATAGCCTGCGGTTGTAGTTTGCAAGTACCCTTTCAATACATCGCGTTCTACTTTGGTGCCTTCGGAATCGTTTTCGTCTGTGTGATAATACCATTCTACTTTTTCAAAAGCAATGCCTTGGAAAGTAGCCGGAACACTTACTACATCGCTCCAGTGTTTAATGAAAAGTTGTTCCGAAGGAATTGGTTTGAAGATAGAAATTTCATAAGTTTCCACATTCCCTTTCAGGTCTGAAATTTCCACAGGAACTATATTTCTTCCGTATTTGCCCATGGTATAATTTAGGCTGTCGCCCACAATACCATTGATTTTAACTATTGCAAACGGATCTGCATCAACTTTTATTAAAACGGCATTTGCATTACATTGAGCATTAATGACGTATTCTCTTCCGTCTTCTGTTTGTGCATCTTTTCCGTCAACAGAGATGTTTTTCACACTCAAATCAACACCAACAATGGTCAAAGTTCCATAAACATAGTTGAAATCATAACTGTCGTCATCGCCACCGGAAGCAAGAATGCTGTTTGCATAAACTCCCGCTGCGGTTTCAGAGGTAATTGTATTCAAAATGCTTATAACCGGCACTGTATTCAAAGAATCTTGCGTATCGGGGCTTATGAAGCCGGTAATAGTAAGAGTCCCTGCATAAGTTGCCGGATCGAAACCTTCGGCAACAGAATCGTTTGCAACGGTAACCGTAAGTATGGCTTTGGTAATTTCTGCCACGTTGCTGATTGTGGTTCCACACTCGCCAATGGCTTCGGCATAATAACTGCCGGCATTTCTCACTGCAACAGAAGGAATGGTAGTTGTGGCAAACAAAGTGTTGTCTTTGTACCAATTGTACGAAGTTGCATTGGAAGTTTCTATCGATAATGAAGAAACCGAACCGTAAGCGCCTCCTTGAGGATCTGCCACAATGACGGGCGCACCGGTTACTGTCAATGTAACGGAATCAATTTGTGTACCTTGGCAACGTGTTCCATTATTAAATGCGCGAACATAAACAGTTTTAGTTTGGTTTACACCAACAATGTAACTATTCGGCAATAAGCGGCTGAAATCCGTATTTTCGCAGAATTGCAAAGAATCACCATCCGGAGTTTGCGCCAAATTATTCATAGAGAAAGAGAAGTCTGTATTGGAACAAACAGAGGTGTCTTTATCCGAAACCAAGATTTGTACGGTTGGCAATGCATTTACCCTAACTGTAACATCGTTTCCATCAGCACTAGTACAACCTGTACTAATATTTTTGGCTGCGGCATAATACATGGTTTCAGTTGTTAGTTCAGGAGTTGTAAAGCTATTTCCTTCAAAAAGCTTGTTTTGAAAACCGGCATCGGCATACCAAATGGTGGCAAAACCCGCATTAGGAGTAGCCGCCAAAACGGTGGAAGTTCCATAGCAAGTATTTACAGGAGAAGTAATAACGATTTCTTCTTTATTGGGCAAAGTATCCCATTTGTAGGTTAATGTAATGACATTACTTTTACACCCGTTTCCATTCACAGAAGCGGTATAAACAATATTACTTCCTTTTGCTAATTGGTAGCTGCTTGGATCTGTAATTTCAAAAGCAAGATTTATATCTGAATAGAACTTTGCAGTTCCGTTGGTTGCTGTAATGCCAAAAACAGAATCCAATTTGATGGTTCCGGCATTAGCAGAACAAGTGCTAATTGAAGTTTGAGCAGCAGCAATGGTTGGCAAAGCAAGTGTTACTTTCACGTCAACAGTATCTGAACTGCCACAACCGCCTGCATTGGTACCAATTACAATGTAAGGCGCTGAATTGGAAACAATAGAAGAAGCCAATAAATTAGAATTAATGTCATGATAGCTAAGTGTTAATCCTGTAATACTTCCGGATTCTAAACGCAAACCGGCTAAATCCACAGGGCCGCCACAGTTATTTGTATCAGCAAATTTGAATTCTGGTTTTCCTGTTAAATTAATATTTACAGTTGTTGTATCTGCACTATTAAACCCTAACTCCAAAGTAAGATTTTCGGAACTTACAGTTTTACTTGCAATAGTAAAGTTAAAGACGGTATCCTTTAAAGAGAATGAGCCACCAAAAAGTGCGTTTCCTGAGCCATCAAAAGTCAGGCTTGAACCGTTATAAATAACATCAACAGAACTTATAGAAGCTGTTGGGATTTTTACATGCCCTTGGGTAAAAGTACTTCCACAAGAGTTTAATATAGCTTTAAAAGAAATGGGTTTGCAACTAACTTCGGTATTAGGGGCTAATGTAAGATATACGCTATCAGTACTACGGCCAACAACTACACTTACAGTATCTGAACAACCTGTAGTGCCATTTGTTCCGGTTATGTAGTAGGTTCCTGTACTAACAATTGGGGAAGTAGGGCTTGTACATGCCGGATCTGTAAAATAGGCAAAGGATAATCCTGTAGTATCTCCATCAGTTAATTTCAAAGTTGTTAAATTGGCAGGACTGCTGCAAGGATCCCCAAACAAAAAGTAGGGTTGTGGTTTTATAGTAACAGCTACATTTGCCGTATCGGTACAAGCACTGGTTGTTTTTCCAACAATATAATAAGTACCGGTTGCATTTACGTTTTCAGGCGCAGGAACAGCAGAGGTACAAGCAGCATCTGTAAAATAAGTGAAGGTTAATCCGCTCAATCCTGTTCCCGACAAAGTTTTAAGATTTACAGTATTCGGTGCACATGGTTTATTTGGAGTTGAAAAAGAAATTTCAGGTTTTGTATTTACAGTAAGGGCAAATTTGGAAGTATCTGTACATGTTCCGTTATTTACTAAATAGCGGATTTCGGCATTTCCGGGGGTAATTCCGGCAACCACGCCACTGGTTACTGTTGCAATGGACGGATTCGAAGATTCCCATGTGCCACCTGTTGCAGTTGTAGTTAGTGTTACAGTTGAACCTTGACAAACGTTATTGTTTCCGCTGATGGTTCCGGCAACAGGAATTGTCGATATTTTGGTAATGCTTCCCGAAGAAACAGGAACCACTGTTTTGTCGGTTAAAACACTTACAAAATTTACAGAATAATCAATATTTTCAAGGGGAGTTGTTTTTGTCGTACTTTTTATTCTGAAATTCCATGCTTTTGCGTTGGCAAACGGCACTCCGTTGATTGAATCACCGATATAAGCAATACCGTTTTTCACAGGAACTGTTTTATATACGCCATTGCTGTCATATTCCAACAAAACATTATTGTCGACAATTTTATTGAACGCAAATTTAACACGTACTTTCGGGCTTTCGCAAGAAGAGGTAATTGTACTTGTTGTGCTGAACGATTTCCATTGGCAGTTGATGTCTGACGGAATTGTAATAGGTGTAGCCGCAGCATTTGCCATATTGTTCAAGAAAACAGTGTATTTGGGTGCATTTGTGGAATAAACTTCCTTATAGTTGTAGTTTCCATTTACTCCCGAGCCACTTCCATGAGCGCTGGAATCCACAATTTTCAAATAAAAACGAACTGTATCCTTTGTAGCAAAAGGAGTTGCGCTTACCTTTAATGTTGCAGGTGGAAGAAAAACTAATTGCTCTGCAGGAATATTTTTCGGTGGGTAATCGTCTAATTCCGTAGCTTTTTGCCATGCAATATATTCACCCGGACGGCTTTTTATAGGCCTGTCTAAAAAATTCATTGTATCCCAAACCTCTATTGGCGGATTAACTAAAGGGTTATAGTTTGACAAGTAAGTCAATTGGAGCGAACGTGCCAACTTTGGGTCTTCAAAATGAAGAACTTTGTTCGACATAGTGTCTTTCAGAGAACCTGCATCAATCCTTGTATCGAATCCCATTTGTGCGCAGGAAATAGGTGTTTGTGGCAAATTGATAATGGTTAAAGTCGGTGCGCAATAAACCACTTGGGCAACAACAGGAACATATTCTGCTACAGGAGCAATACATCCTAAATCATTTTTTGCAGCTACATAAAAAGTTGTGTTTTCTACCAAAGTACCTGTTATCAAAGTGTCGCCATCAAGAATAGGAGTGGTCAAATCTGTGCTACGGTACCATGTAGGAGTAAATCCTGTTTTTGTTTTTGCTGCCAAAATGGCAGAAGTATTTTTACAAGTAATAACACCGCTGTTTGTGCTTATAATGTCTCCTGCACTGGGAACCGGATCTATATTAATTGTTCCTGAAAAAACAGGAAGAAGAATGTTATCTGTCAAAACGCTTACAAATGCAGCAGAGTAAGAAACGTTGCTGCTAGAAGTAATTGATTTACTCCTAATTCCGAAAGTCAATACCTGGCCGTTTACAAATGGAATACCATTTATAGAATCGCCTAAATAAGCAATTCCATTTACAAGAGGAAGTGTTGTGTAGGTATTATCAGGATTTTTATAAGCAATTTCCAATTTACCATCCAAATTGCTCAAGCCGCTGAAAGAAAATTTAATACGCATATTAGGTCCTTGTGCAGCAGTTGTCAAATGTGTTGTTGTATTGAAATCTTGCCAAGAGCAAGTAAGTTTTGCCAAAGGAGCAGGAGGAGTAACTCTTGCATCTCCCATATTATCGGTATAAATGGTGTATTTAGGGCTTGTTGCAAATATTTGAGTATAATCATAAATATTGGAAGCTCCTCCTGTTCCTCTAGTAGCAGAGTCAACAATAATCATTTGTACTTCAATCGTATCTTTTGTTGCAAAAGGCGAAGCATTCATGCTCAAGGCATGAGGAAGTATGGCACGTAATTGAGCTTGTTCCTGAGGAGTCAATGGTGTCCCATTATTTTCTGTTGGCGGGTAATCTACTAATTTTGTAGAACTCTGCCACGCGACATATTGTCCAGCTTTGTTTTTTACTGGGCGATACAAATGGTTCAAGGCTTCCCATGTAGAATCTATTTGGATGGGGTTTGTGCCAACAATGTTAAATGTGGCCATGTAATCCAAATCAAGCGCTTTAGCGACTTTCGGGTTGCTGAAGATGAGCACTTTATTTGATGCTTTGCCTTTGTTATTGCCTGCCGTAACATGTGCATCAAAATAATGCTTTTGAGGGGTAATTGCCATTTGAGGCATGTTTACAAAATCGATTGTCGGCCCTTGAGCCAACATCTGTAAGGGTGTTAACAATAGAAACACCAAAGCCAGCACAATGAATTGCGGGCATAACTTATACCTACGTGTTTTCATTTTTTTTAATTTTAGTTTTACAATGAGATGAGAGAAATCACGATTGCAGCTAGAACAAAACCCATGCCAAAGACTAAATTTCTAAAGAAATATATAAAATGATTATTCGCAATTTCATCCAACGTGTTTATCTATGCGGAAGAATACCATAGCAACCACATCAAGATATCTGTAGAATATGTTATCTCTGTTGGATGGATCAAGACATGACATTATCACGTCCTAAAAAAAGTTGTCAGATTATACACTAAGCTGATTAATAATTTAATACTGAAAATCAGCTATTTAAAAAACACAAGATTCACTCCTGTAATTTATTGACTTCATCTCTAATTATGTCGCAATAGCTTTTACGTATAAATTAAATCTATCCAATACACCACCTGAAAAGTAAGATACTAAAGTTTTTTGATTGATCTTTTATCCGAGAACCTGCTGGCATTGCAAATTATTTTGGCTTGTTCTGTAAAGCAATTACAATTTAACGAAGCGATATCATGAACATCTTTGGAATTAAAATCTTTTGTGGACAAATTGCTTTGCGTTCCGAGCCAATACAATTGCCGCTCAACAGCCGTCGTATTATATGCCGCTTAGCGGAGATACTTATATCTTGTAAACGGAATAAATATTGCCATTTTGGTGGTGAAAAACAGAGGCTGCCATTTTGAACAGCCTCTGTTTTACGTTATAAGCCTTCAATAAAAGCACCTTGCTCTGAAATAGAAAAATAAGCTTGTTTCAGTTTTCTGCAATCGTTTTTCCATGTTTGGATTTTTTGCTCGGAATTGGCATGTGAAATAATTAACGTTTTGAACGAAAATAAATTTTGCAATTCTTCGATTGTAATTTTCGGATTGTCGTACAAAACAAGATAATCCAATGGAACAGGACATTTTGCTTTCGAATAATTATTTTTACGACTGAAAAAGAAATATTTTTCATTTCCAAATTGGACAAAATCACCTTTGTGGAAAAATCGACCGTCTTTGTGTTCTATGGAATCACTTAAACAAATGAAAATAGGATTTTTACACCGTTTTTGAATCAAATTATTAGACATTTGGAATTCACAGACTTCAGGATTTTGTGCAAAATTTTCATTCCCAACGAAATAGGATGTATTTCCGTAAGAAAATTCTGCAACAAAAGATTTTTTATTCAAGGAATAAATGGTGTTATTCATCTGATTCCCGGAGGTATAAATTTCAAATAAATTCAATCCAAGAAAAAGAATGAAAAGTGACAAAAAGGCAAACAGATATTCCTTTTTCTTTTCCAAGAAAATCAAAATGCCGAAAAAGATAACAAATGCCAAGATCCAGGCTTGTTCTAACGAAAAAGGAATATCGGAAATTAAGGAATACGGCAGTAGCTCTACTTGCTTCACAACAAATAGAATACCTTTTATTTCCAAAGATAACGCCCCGACCAAAAAGCTTCCTACCCAAGGAATCCAACTCAGGAAAACAACCAATATGATACTTCCCAACAAAATTCCAGAGAAGGGAATGATTACAATATTGGCTATCAGGAAATAAGTCGGGAATTGATGGAAATAATACAAAATAAAAGGCAATGTAATAATTTGCGCCGCTATGGAAACCGTTATTAATTCAAGTACAAAATTCAGTTTCTTATATCTTGTTTTCAGGAAATTAAAAAGAATTGGCTGGATGATTACAATTCCCAAAAGCGCCACAAAGGAAAGCTGAAACCCAACTTGTAAAACAGATAGCGGTTCCATCAAGAGAAGTATCAACGCCGAAGCGCCTAATGTGTTGAAAGTATTTGAAGACCTAGAAAACATTTCTCCAAGCAAAACGAAAGAAAACATAAATGTGGCGCGCATTACCGGAGGGACAAGCCCTGTAATGAAAGCGAACAAAAACAATATCAAAATTTGTATAGAACCTTTTAGTATTCTGTGTTTACGAGTTTTGTTCAGGAAAAACAAAAAATACCCACACAAAATGGAGATAATGCCTACATGTAAACCGGATACAGAAAGAATATGTGTAATTCCCGCTCCTGAAAATTCATGGAGTGTGGCTTGGTCTATATCATTGACCCAGCCCAGCAACATTCCAGAAGAAATAGCTGATTCTATGGGTGTTAATCCTGATTTATTCAGTTTTTCAATAAAATTTTTGCGAACAGCAATAGCCGCTGCATAAATTCCATCGATTTTGCCTTTTTCTATTCTAAACCAGTTGTTTTCACGAATATAGGAATGGTAAAAGATATGTTTATTGGCTAAATATTTTTTGTAATTAAATTCGTATGGATTTTGTGGCGGCCGAACTTCTTTTAAAGATAATAGAACCAGCAGCTTATCATTATAATTCAAAGATAATGCATTGTCATTTTTTTCAAAATACAATAGAATATTTCCCGAAACCTTATGCCATCCCAACGAATCTTTTATTCTCAGTACTTTAGCTATTGATTTTACGGAATTATCGCTTTCAACAGGCATTTCATTGATAGAAATTTCCATCAAATTTTCAGCCCCAACATACTGTGAAAAATATTCGGGGGAACGCCTGTCATCTTTATAGTGAGTATACAAGCCCGATAAGCCGCATAAACACAAGCCGAGAAAAAACGGATAGAAACGCTTGAGCCATGTTAAATGGTTTGCTTTCCCGAAAGTGAGAATTGTTAGAAAAGGGAACGATGTTGCAACAAAAATCCAAAAATAATCGAGAGGCAGAATTTGAAAAGAATAGAGCAAAATTCCGGCAATAAAAGGAATCGCCATTTTGAAATATGGCGCAGTGGTCATAATAACAGGCCGTGGGGCGCTTTTCAAAGCGAAATCATCTTGTTCCCAAATATTTAGGAAGTTGATTACGCGTTGTCTAATTTTTTTATACATTCAGCCAAACTTGTTTTCCAGTAAGGGATTTCCTGTCCAAACGTTTCTTTGAACAAGCCTTTGTTTAGAACGCTGAATGCCGGGCGTTTGGCTGGTGTGGGATAGTCTTTGGTTTCTATGGGAAGAATTTTACAGTTTAGTTTTGAAAGAGTTACAATTTCTTGAGCAAAGTCATACCAACTGCAAACCCCTTCGTTGGAAAAATGAAAAAGTTGAACTTTTTGGGGTAGTTTGTCCATTGCATCCAAAATTGCTTTTGCCAAATCGTGGGCATAAGTCGGCGTTCCTATTTGGTCGAAAACCACGGTAAGCTGCTCTTTTACAGCCGCATGTTTTCGGATGGTTTTCACGAAATTGTTGCCAAAAGAGGAATAAAGCCAAGCCGTACGGATAATTGTAGCCCGTTCGGCATATTTGAAAATATTTTGTTCGCCTTCGAGTTTGCTTTTTCCGTAAACTCCTTGAGGACAAACGGAATCGGTTTCTTTATAGGGCAAACAATGTTGTCCGTCGAAAACATAGTCGGTAGAAATATGCACCAAATGAAAATTGAATTTTGCCGAAGCTTTTGCCAAAATTTCCATTGCTTTGGTGTTGATTTCAAAAGCGGCGTCAATGTCGTTTTCTGCTTTGTCCACCGCAGTATAAGCCGCACAATTTATCAGAATGTCGGGTTGAATCTCAGTGCAAAACTGTTCTACCGTTTGCTCGTTTGCAATATTCAAAGTATCATAATCGTGGAAAAAGAAATCGGCAGCATACAAAGACGCCAATTCACGAATTTCGTTTCCCAATTGTCCGTTGCAACCGGTTACTAAGATTTTTTTTCTCATAAAATTATCCTAACATTTGGTCTAATTTCTCAATGCAGATATTGGCTAAATTTTGAAGTGGTTTTTTTGCCATCATGCCAATCATGGGGTTTACATCGGCGTCCAAAGACATTTTCACCAAGGTTTCGTTGTCCGATTTTTCGGTAAACAGCCATTGCATTTCAAAGGGGAAAGGCGATTTAATTCCCGCACCTTCGCGAATGATAATTGTTTTGTACGGATCTCTTTCGGCAATTTCCAAACCCAAACTGAAAAAACCTTTTATGCTGAATGAGCATGAGGTTTCGGTACATTGCCAATTTTCAATCTGGTCAGGCATCAGATGGCTGAAGTTGTTGAAATCGGAAATATAAGTATAAATGGTTCGTGCCGAATTTTTGATAATCCGGTCTTCGCTTTCTACTTTCATGGGATTGCAATTGATAAAGTATTCAAAAAGAGACTCAAATGGGGATTATCCATTCATTCTTTCTTCCGACCATTTTTCAGGATTTTCGCGCCATTTGCGCAAAGATTCCAAGTCATTGGGTAGGATATAGTCTTCTTCAACGGCTTTTTCTACAAGCTTTTCGTAGTTTGTCAAGGTAAAAAGACGAACATTTTTTTGTTCGAAATTTACTTTGGCCACTTCGAGGTTGTAGGTAAAAATGGCCAGCATGGCTTTTACATTACATTTGGCTTCGCGCAGGGCATCCACAGCAATCAGGCTGCTTTTCCCGGTAGAAACCAAATCTTCGATAACCACAACCGATTGGCCTTCTTTTATAACGCCTTCAATTTGGTTGGTCATGCCGTGTTTTTTCTCTTCGGAACGCACATACACAAAAGGTTTTCCCAATTCCTGCGCCACCAAAGCGCCTTGGGCGATTCCACCGGTAGCAACGCCGGCAATGACATCCACATCGCCAATTTCGCTATTGATGATTTCAACAAAATTTTGACGGATATAGTTCCTTATTTCGGGATAAGAAAGTGTGATGCGGTTGTCGCAATAAATCGGCGATTTTCTTCCCGACGCCCAAGTAAAAGGGCTTTCATTATTCAATTTTATTGCTTTAATTTGCAACAAAAATTTGGCTGTCTGTAATGCTAAATCGTTAAATTTTCCCATCATGCAAAAATATACATTTTTCTTTAAAAAACAAGCTCTTAGCTTCACTGTAGAACCTTCCTTCGGCAAAATATCTTGTTCTGAAAAAGATGTTTTGCAGGGTGAAAAAATCAATTTTCCTGTTCTTTTTGAGAAACTTTTGAGCAAAAATATTGATATAATTTG
>JAVBMO010000076.1:0-17575 GCA_031552355.1 Bacteroidales bacterium
TTTTGAATTTCATTAAAAACAAAAAGAGGCCGCTCTATAAAGAACGACCTCTAGATCTAACAAGTTACAAACGAAAACAGCTATTTTGTTTTATTATCAGTTTTATCTTTCCAAATAATGGATGAAACATGCAAACTATCAATGTAATCCTCTGTTACAGCTTTACCATCAGAAGCAAGGCCGTCAAGTTCGTACAGAATATTGGAATCGTCGGTATATAAAAATACTTTTCCTTTCTTTACAAAATGTTTCAATTCTTTTCTCAACTCTTTGGCCTCTTTGGTGCTTAAACCAAAACTTACTCCATAAAAGTCTACATTACCCTTTTTATCTGTAAATATAATATAGTCTACTATATCAGGGTCTGTCGGGTCGCTTACAACTTTCAGCACTTCGGTTCCATTCTTTTCATAAGAAGTAATCGTTTGAGTGGAATTTATTGGTGCTGTAGAAAAACTAAAAAATGTAGTATCCACTGTTTTTGTAGGCGTAATATTGGCAGTAGCCAAGCTTTTTTTCAATTCGTTACAGCTAATTTTAGGCGTAACTTTTTTAGTTTCTTTCTGCTTAGTGCTTTTTTCCGGTTTTGTATCTGCTTCTTTCACAACAGGGGCCGGTACTGGGGCTCCATAAACGGCTTCTTCGGTTACAACAACCACGGGTTCGCTTACCGCGGAAAGTTCGGCTGTTGTCTGTTCTTTTTCTTTGTCTTTTGCTGTGTTTTTACAGGCATTGGCAGAGACAGCAACTGCGCATAATAAGGCATAGTACACAATTTTTTTCATAGTGTTGGTGTGTTTAGTTTGTTAAATAATAATTTAGTAAATTGATAAAATAAATCATCATATCATATAACAAACTTTGTACCAAAATGTTTGATTGCAGAATATAAAAGGGTTCTAACAAGTATTAAATTTTGACGATTACTGTTCCTATTATTACATTTAATCTTAATTGAAAAGTGCTTATGCGGTTAAAAGATTTTACGAAAAAAACAACATGTAAAAATGAGAAGATTTGGAAATGAGGAAATGCTTTTTAATTTTCAAAATTGTCGAATCACCAAACTTTCAAATTAATATAGCCCAGCTGTTTAATTTCTAATTGAAAAAAGAATATTTCATTAAAAAAAATCTATGGAAAAGAAGAAAAAAGAAAGAATAAGGCCTTAACAAGGGAAAATTTATAGGAAAAACAAAAATAATATCAATTTGATAATCAAAGAAATATCATTTGTGTTAAAAATAAATTCTTAGAATGTTTGGCTCTTCGGGCGAAAAAAAGTAGTTTTGTTGTTAATTAGGCAAAATAACAAACATAAACACTATAAAAAATTATGCAAAAGTTACTTCTCTTAGGCGATGAAGCCATTGCACAAGCCGCCATCGATGCGGGCATTTCAGGTGTTTGCGCATATCCCGGAACTCCTTCAACGGAAATTACGGAATATATTCAAGCTTCCAAAGAAGCAAAAGCACTTGGAATTAAATGCCAATGGGCTGCAAACGAAAAAACGGCTGTTGAAGCAGCTATCGGTATGTCTTACGCCGGAAAACGCGTAATCACAGCCATGAAACATGTGGGAATGAATGTGGCAGCAGACGCATTTATGAATGTGGCTACCACAGGTGCAAACGGTGGTATTATCATTGTTGCTGCAGATGACCCCTCTATGCACTCTTCTCAAAATGAGCAAGATTCAAGATTTTTTGGACAATTTGCATTGATTCCTATTTTGGAACCTTCGAACCAACAAGAAGCTTACGACATGGTACATTATGGTTTCGACCTTTCAGAAAAGCTGGGAACCCCTGTGTTGTTGCGCATTACCACACGTATGGCGCACTCTCGTGCCGGCGTGGCTAGAAAAGGAAGCGTTCGCCCTCAAAACGAATTGAAATTACCTAAGAACGACAAACAATTTATATTGCTTCCGGGAATTGCCCGTATGCAATACAAACAATTGCTTGACAAACAAGTACTTTTTACCAAAGAATCCGAAACGCAAGGATTTAACCAATATTTTGAAGGAAGCGACAAAAAGTTGGGTATCATTACCACCGGTATTGCTTTCAACTATTTGAAAGAGAACTATCCCGATGGAAAAGTACCTCATCCGCTTGTAAAAGTAGTTCAATATCCTTTGCCTCACGACATGATTCAAAAGCTTTACAACGAATGTGATGAATTATTGATTTTGGAAGAAGGACAACCTTTCGTTGAGCCTCAAATCAAAGGATTTTTAGCCACCGGCAAAAAAGTAAAAGGACGTTTGGACGGAACCCTTTCTCGCGACGGCGAACTTTCACCATTGAAAGTAGCCAAAGCTTTAGGTCTAAATATGGTAGAAGGTGAAAAAGTGCCTGATTTGGTAGCCGTACGCCCACCTGCCTTGTGCGATGGATGTCCTCATATTGATTCTTACAATGCTTTGAACGAAGTGATTAAAGACTATGGAAAAGGAAGAGTTTTTGCCGATATTGGTTGCTATACTTTAGGATTTATGCCTCCTTACAGTGCCATCAGCACTTGTGTGGATATGGGCGCTTCTATTACTATGGCAAAAGGCGCTTCGGACGCCGGATTGAATCCGGCTGTGGCAGTTATTGGCGACTCTACTTTCACACATTCCGGTATGACTGGTTTGTTGGATGCCGTAAACCAAGAAAGCCCCATCACTGTAATGATTTTGGACAACTCCATTACCGGTATGACCGGTGGACAAACTTCTGCCGCAACCGGCCGCTTGGAAGACATCTGCAAAGGTTTAGGTGTTCATCCTGATCATATTCGCGTGTTGAGCCCTTTGAAAAAGAATCACGAAGAAAACGTAAAAATCTTGAAAGAAGAATTGGCTTACCAAGGCGTTTCTGTTATTATTCCTCGCAGGGATTGTATCGTTGCGGCAAAGAAAATCCGTCAGGAAAGAGAAGCCCGCGAAGCTAAAGCAGCCGCTTGTGGATGCTGCTCAAAGTAATGAATAATGAGTAATTAACAATGAATAATCAGTGGTAAAAGGTGAAAAAAGTGGAAAATTGAAAGTGACTATTCAAACATTTTCAATTCTCCGCTCTTCATTTTCAATTAAAAAAGCCTTTCGCCTCAAATAAAATAAACACATGAAAAAAGACATTATATTAGCAGGTGTGGGCGGACAAGGCATTTTGTCTATTGCCGCCATTATAGGCGCTGCAGCTTTGGATATGGGATTAAATCTAAAGCAATCTGAAGTGCACGGTATGAGCCAACGTGGCGGCGACGTGTCTTCAAACCTTCGTATTTCCGACAAGGAAATCTTTTCAGATTTGATTCCTGCAGGAGGCGCCGACATTATTATTTCCGTAGAACCTATGGAATGTCTTCGCTATTTGCCTTTCCTTTCAAAAGAAGGCTGGGTAATTACCGATACCACTCCATTTGTCAATATCCCTAACTATCCTTCTATTGACAGTGTTTTGGCCGAAATTAAAAAGATCAAAAATCATGTTGCTTTTGATGCCGAAGCGGTTGCCAAAGAATTGAAAGCTCGTTCAAATATGATTATTTTGGGCGCTGCGACACCTTATTTGGGAATTGAATTTTCGAAATTCGAAAAAGCCATTCAAACCATTTTCGGCGCTAAAGGCGAAGAATTGGTAAACACCAATATTGCCGCCCTTAGAGCAGGACGCGCTATCAGCGAAGGAAAGAAATAATATCGGATTTTCAGGTACTTTTAAAGAGCTTGTCAGGAATCTGGCAAGCTCTTTTGTTTAACGTCAACTCTATAAAATGGACTAAATTTTATATTTTTACATTTCTAATGAACTATTCTAAATCTCTTGCGTTATATTTTATAGTTTAACCCTAAAAATACCTGAAATGAAAAAAAGATTAATTACCCTTTCGGTTTTAGCCATGTCTTTATCTTTTTTTGCAAGTTGCAAAGATGAAGACAAAAATGAAGAACCTACAAATACTGTTGTTCCAACAGATTATACAAAGTCCGAGAATTGGATTTACGCAGAAAAGACCCCAACCAAAGAGGTGGATATCTTTTACGTTTATCCAACTGTTTATGCAGGCCCGAATCAAATTATGGACATCACAAATCAGGAACTGAGAGCAAAAGCAAAGTCTATGTTCGATGGGCAGGCTACTGCATTCGAAACTGTTGGGAACTTATATGCGCCCTATTATCGCCAAAGCAGTTTAGAAATTATGGAAAAGTCTAAAGAAGAAAAAGAAAGCCTTTTTCATAGAGAACCCCTTACAGATGTGATTGCCGCATTTGAATTCTTTATTAAAAATCATAACAATGGCCGGCCTTTTATTTTGGTGGCACATTCTCAAGGCTCTAATATTTTAATGTATTTCTTAAGTGAATACTTATCAAAGCAAGAAAATAAAAGCATTTATGACCGTATGGTTGCAGCCTATTTAATTGGCTATGATATTACACAGGAGTATTTAACTAAAAATCCGCACCTTCATTTTGCAGACACTTCCTACGATACTCAGGTTATTATTTCTTACAATACAGAAATGCCTACAATTGACGGTCCAAATCCGGTAATGGCAGATGGCAAAGGTATTGCTATAAACCCTCTTTCATGGACTCGTTCGAATACCAAAGCTGATTCTACTTTAAATTTAGGAACTTATATCCAAACAAGTACCGGTTATATCAAAAAAACTGGATTTGCAGATGCAAAAATTAATATAGAAAGAGGAACCGTAAACTGTTCAACTGTTGATCCTAACGATTATTACACATCCGGAGGCCCTTTCCCAAAAGGAGTTCTGCATGGATGTGATTTTCAATTTTATTATTTCAATCTTCGTGCCAATGCACAAGAACGGGTAAATGCCTATTTTGGAAGAAAATAATATATTCCCTCGAGATGGAAATCCCTTACAAGTTTTGAATTTGTAAGGGATTTTTATTGAATAAGGCCTAATTTTTAAAAATATATTATGCCTATGCATTATGCAAAGTATAATTCCTTTTGAAGAAATTTACAATTCTTTCCTCATCAACGATTTTCCATAGGAAAGCATTTCCGTATAGACCTTTTGCCAGCCTTTCCATTCATCGGTATTGCTCAAGGAATCGTTGTGAAACACACAAATAAATTTACCTTTGTATTTTTTTACTTCATCCATCATTTTCCGGGAATACTGGATGGCTTCATCCGGCGTTTTCCCCATATGAAGACGCAAACTGTGGTCGGTGACAGCAAAGGGAAACAGCCGCAACTTGGTTTCGCTTCCCAAAGCCAAATCGTAAAAGCTAAACGGCGTACAAATGCTCGCCCTAAATCCGCACAAATTGGTATAACCCATTGAATAATCTTCTTCAATATTATTTTCTATCAATTGCTGATAGGTTTCGGGCAAACGGATGCGGTTAAAATATTGCCGATTCCGTTTAATAGGTTTGTGCAAAACCTTTTCCAAAGCATGAATTTCCTTTTTAAGCGCCGACGGTTCATCAAAAGAGAGAAATGACGGCTGAATCCCTATTTTTGCGTAATCTGCGAGGTGTTTTATCAGCCGATGAAAGCGAACACTATTGACGGAAATATTCTTGTCATATTCCCCATATTTTGCAAAAAGGATAAAAAACAAAGCTTTCAGGCGATTTTCTTTTATTCCCTGAATAATAAAATCGAAAGAATCTGACGGATCTTGCTCTTTCCCAAGCAAAACATGAATCCGGAATGTAGCTTTCTTGAAATCGCCGCTAAAAATGCTGGAAAAGAACCCGAAAGCATTGCGGAAAAAGCCTTTGTGTTTGAAAGAATAGGCGCTGTTGATATTAAATGTGGGAACAAATTTGAATTTCCTGTGCTCATTTTCGAAAGAGATGTCCGGATATTTTTTCGACAAACAGCTTTTGATTTTTTCCGCCCAATGGTTTACCAAAGGAATTTCGATAAATTCGTGCATAACAGCCAAACTTTCTTTGGATGCGAAACGGCAAAATTCATCGGTTTTGTGGGGAAGGTATTCCTCATATCTCGAAACCAAATAAAACGAAGCGGCAAAAATGTCGAAAGAAAAGGCAGCTTCTTTATTATAAACCGGGAAAATAGTAAAATCTAAACCCGTGCCGGTTTCATTCAAATCCTGAATTTCAATGGTTGAAGAAAACAACAATGGGCATGATTTAATGAAAATTCCTCCGGGCAAGGCCTCTTTCCCATAGTTTATTTTCGGCTCTTCAAAATCAATAAATTCCTGAGGATTTAAGGTAATTGTGAAATCTATCTTCAAAATATCTTTGAAAATAAGATTCAGCGTATAACCTATCCGGTTTGTGATTTTGGGGACATGGACAAGCAGCATCCTACGGTTCTTTACTGGGCCAAAACTTGGGCTTTGTTCTCGTTTACTTCTACAATTCCTGCATTTATTTCAAAAAAATGAATTTCCTTTTGCAAATCTACCAGCCTGATTTTCCCTTTTTTAAGCACGGCAATCATGGGCGCATGGTTTTCGAGCAACTCAAAAGAACCGTCAATTCCGGGAAATTGAACCAACGAAGCTTCTCCTTCGTACAAAATCTTGTCGGGGGTAAGAATGGATATATTCATAATTTTCCGAAATAAAGCATAGAAATTATTTAGATTTTAGACTTAGAATCTGTTTAAAAATTATTGCCGTCTGCTTTAGCTGACGGATTTTTGAGTTATGATAACATTTTCGGGATAAAAAAGTGAAAATGTTTGGCTAAAGCCGTTTAGTTTATATTTTAGTCCGTTGCTTAAAAGCAACGGCAATGACTGATGTTATTTATAAATTTAAACAGTTACTCATACTTTTGCCTTTTAAATTATTTTCAATTTTCCCCTTTCAATGGATTACACAGAGAGCCTCTGAGAAATTTTGAATTTCCCGCAGATTGCGCAGATTTTCGCTGAATTTTTACCACATAGGCAGATAGAAACACATAGGCTGCGCCATTATTCATTTTTAATTATTCATTATTCATTCAAAGGGCCTTTCTCCACTTTCAATTTTCAATTAATTTTTCATTATTTGTTTGCTTCGGCCAACATTTTTTCACCTTTTGCAATGGCTTCTTCAATGGTTCCCACCATCCAAAATGCAGCTTCGGGATATTTGTCCACTTCGCCATTCAAAATCATGTTGAACCCTTTGATGGTATCTTCCAAAGAAACAAAAGCGCCGGGCATTCCGGTAAAAGCTTCGGCCACGTGGAATGGCTGCGACAAGAAACGTTGAACCCGCCGTGCACGTGAAACCACCAATTTGTCTTCGTCCGAAAGCTCCTCAATCCCCAAAATGGCAATAATATCTTGAAGATCTTTGTAGCGTTGCAAAATATTTTTCACCTTTTGAGCCGTTCCGTAATGTGCTTCGCCAACCACATTGGGCGACAAAATGCGCGAAGAAGAGGCCAAAGGATCCACAGCAGGGTAAATCCCCAACTCGGAAATCTTACGATCCAGAACCGTTTGAGCATCCAAGTGGGCAAAAGTTGTTGCCGGCGCGGGGTCTGTTAAGTCATCGGCAGGCACATATACGGCTTGTACCGAAGTAATTGACCCGCGTTTTGTGGAGGTAATCCGTTCCTGCATAATACCCATTTCCGAAGCCAAAGTAGGTTGGTAACCTACGGCCGAAGGCATACGCCCCAACAAGGCCGAAACTTCAGAACCGGCTTGGGTGAAACGGAAAATATTATCGATAAAAAGAAGAATATCGCGTCCGCCGGTTTTTTCATCGCCATCGCGATAATATTCGGCGAGAGTTAATCCTGAGAGGGCCACACGGGCACGCGCTCCCGGAGGTTCGTTCATTTGTCCGAACACCAAAGTACATTTGGAATCTTTCACCTGATTGGTATCAACGGTGCTTAAATCCCAGTCGCCTTCTTCCATTTTTTTCAAAAATTCATCACTGTATTTAATAACGCCCGATTCCAACATTTCACGCAAAAGGTCGTTCCCTTCACGTGTACGTTCTCCAACCCCTGCAAAAACCGACATTCCAGAATATTTCTTGGCAATGTTGTTAATCATTTCCATAATCAATACGGTTTTCCCTACTCCGGCGCCACCAAATAACCCGATTTTCCCCCCTTTTGCATAGGGTTCAACCAAGTCGATAACTTTGATTCCTGTCAGCAAAATTTCTTCCGAAGTGGAAAGCTCCTCAAATTTTGGCGGTTCGCGGTGGATTGGATAAAACTTTTGGGCGTCCACTTGTCCGATACCGTCAATGGGTTTGCCCTCAACATTGAACAAACGTCCGTTGATGTTTTCGCCCACAGGCATGGAAATCGGCGCACCGGTCGAAACGACCTTTAGCCCTCTCGACAACCCATCTGTAGAGTCCATGGCAATGGTCCTGATGGTGTTTTCGCCAATATCTTGCTGACACTCCAAGGTCACAACAGTTCCATCTTCTTTTTGAACCTTTAAGGCCTCGTAAATATTAGGCAATTTAACTGATTCATCGAAACTTACGTCGATAACTGCACCAATTATTTGGGATATTCGCCCTTCAACTTGAACTGACATAATCTTTTTATTTTTCTTGCGAATTTACAATTTATTTTTATTTCTCTAACGGTTTCGGCTGAAAATATTTTTTACGGAATTTTTTTCTCTTTTCAATACAAAAGAAAACAAGAAAAAAGCCACTGCTGCACAAAGTAAAACACTTAATAATGAGACTGCCCAATGAAAATTAACAGGAACATCGGGATTGAAATCCAGAATTTTTTTGGAGTACAAAAAATAAAAAACTACAATGATTACATTATTCAAAAAATGAAAAATCATAGTTGAAAGCAGATTTTTGCTGTCAAAAAACAAATATCCTAAAAATAAAGCCAGCAAAAAACGGGGCAAAAAAACAAATGGCTCGAAATGGAACAATGTGAAAACTATAGCCGTCAGGAAAACGGTGAAATGTTTGCGTTTTACAATTGAAAACAAAATTTGCTGCAAAGCGCCACGGAAAAACAATTCCTCGCAAACGGCCGGAACTATTGCCATAATGAAAATATTGCGAAAAAAAACAAGCCACGACGTATTTAAAAGAAACTTCTGCAGGATTCGTTCATTCTGTGCTTCAATATTTCGCCAATAGGCTTCGAAATCTGCCAAAAATCCGGGTAATGTCAAATTTTGGTTCCAGTTTTCCAGCAGATTCAAAGCCGGAAAACTTACCACTAAAAGCAAAAACATCAGGATAATAAGCAAACTTTTTTTCTCTAATTTTTGCGAAAATAATGCGGTTTTTATATTTCCCCAAAATACAAACATGAATAGCAGAGGTGGAAATCCAAATACAAAGAGTTGGCTAAAAAATTGAAAAACAGCCTGAACAGAAGAATTGTTTTCTAAAAAAAGTGGCACCTCAGAAATGTCCATCCCATAGATTTTTGCAATCAAAGTGGCATTCACAGAGGCATACAAAAATGTGAAAATCAGGAAAAAACCGAAAAAAGCAAGCAACTGGTATAATGGTTTGCTGTTTCTGAAATATTGAGATAACATGGTTAAAATCTTAAAGTTAAGCGATTGTGTACATTTTTCCGGGCAAGCATGCAATGATTCCGTTCAGTTCCATTTGCAAAAGCGTGGCAATTACATCCGAAGGATTTTCGTCTAAACTGCTGCAAAGAACATCAATGCCGCAGGGATTATTTTCTTTTATTTTTTGGTAAATCTTATTTTCTTTTGCACTTAAATCCGGGGGGAAAAGGGATTGCTGTACAATTTTTCTTGACTTTTCTCCTCCCCAATTCAGAGCAGTTTGAATATCGGAAGCGGAATGGAAAATACCGGCTTTATTATTTTTAATAAGAAAATTACAACCCTCGGATGTGGAATCGGTAACTCGCCCGGGCACAGCAAAAACTTCGCGGTTGTAGCTGTTGGCAATTTCTGCAGTAATCAAAGCGCCACCTTTTTTAGAAGCTTCCACCACAATGGTAGCATCCGACAAAGCCGCAATAATCCTGTTCCGGCGTGGAAAAACGCCCGGCACAGGCTTTGAGCCGCTGGTATGTTCCGAAATCAACCCACCGCTTGCCAACATTTGTTTTGCCAAATCTTTATTTGCCAAAGGGTAAATCATATCCAAGCCATGAGCTAAAACGGCCACAGTCGGCAACCCATTTTCCAAAGAAGATTTATGAGCGCAAGTGTCTATGCCATAAGCCAATCCGCTGACAATTAACGCGTTTTCAGGGGCAAGGTCTTTCATAAGCTGATCGACTACTTCCTGCCCATACCGGGTAGATTTTCGAGTGCCCACAATACTGATTACCTTTGTGTTATTCAGGTCGGCTTTCCCTTTGTAATAAAGCAAAACCGGCGTATCCACACATTCCGATTGAAGAAGCCGCTTCGGGAAATTGTCGTCCAACAAAAACAACGGTTGAATATTGTGTTTTTGAATAAAAGCCACTTCTTTTTCAGCAAGACTGAACATTTCCTTGCCTTTCACCGCTTGGATGGTGTTTAATTTTTTGCCGAAAAGTGCTTTTAATGCTGTGGGCGATTCCTGAAAAATGGCTTCGGCAGAACCAAAATGATCCAACAACTTTCGATGGGAAATGCATCCCAAACCGGGAATCAGTGTAAAGGCAATCTTATAGAGCAAATCAGACATGGGAAACAGAGTTTTTCGGTTTTCAAAAGTACAAAATCTTTTGCTTTCTCGTTTTGTAATTGCGACCCAATTTTGAAAAAACAAAAAGTCCGAAAATCAAATTTGACTTTCGGACTTTCCTTAACCAAAAAGGATGAAAAAGAGATCCTTTTTAAAAATCTTGATGCAGACAGAATTATTTTCCTGTTGTAACTTTTACATCAACTTTAGCGTTAGAAGCATCTTTTACAGCGCCTTTAACTTGTTCTACTACAGTAGGTTTAGCTTCAGCTTTTTTGTCTGTGCATTCAGCTTTCTTTTCTGTACACTCTGTAGTTGCAGCAGTAACAGTTGTGTCAGCTACCACAGCAGCTGTATCAGCAACAACCACAGCAGTTGTATCTGCTACAACTTCAGTTGTTTCAGCTGGTTTATTGTTTCCGCAAGAAGCGAATGAGAACATAGCTGCAACAGCTAATACGTACATTACTTTTTTCATTATTTGTTTTGTTAAATGTGGTTAATACAGAACCCTAAGGTTCAATTAATTTCAAGAAATTTTTTGCAAAGGTATGAAATTTTTCTATTCTTTTTTTTCTAAAGCAATAATTTTTTTGCAAAATAATAATTCATCCTATTTTTGAACTTTTCTTTTCAACAATAGTTGTATTTTTGCAAAAAAGGAATAATGATTATGATGCACAATGAATTTAAAAAATATGCTGTAAAGCATTGCGGAATCAGCAGTACGACTTTTGAAAAATACCATTCGAAAGTTCGCAATTATTTAAACCCCACCATTATTGAAGAACGCCAGTTGAATGTAGCTCAAATGGACGTTTTCTCGCGTTTGATGATGGACAGGATTATCTTTTTGGGAGTTCCCATCGACGACACCGTTGCCAATGTTATTCAGGCCCAGCTTTTGTTTTTGGAATCTGTGGATTCTTCCAAAGACATTCAAATTTATTTGAATTCACCCGGAGGTTCTGTTTATGCTGGTTTGGGCATTTACGACACCATGCAGTACATTCAGCCCGATGTAGCCACCATTTGTACCGGCATGGCTGCTTCTATGGCTGCCGTATTGCTTTGTGCAGGCGAAAAAGGCAAACGGACAGCCCTGAAACATTCTCGCGTAATGATTCACCAACCGATGGGCGGTGCTGAAGGGCAGGTTTCGGATATTGAAATTACAGCTCGCGAAATTTCAAAATTGAAAAAAGAACTTTACGAAATTATTGCACTTCATTCGGGACAAACTTACGACAAAGTTTGGCAAGATTCGGACAGGGATTATTGGATGATTGCGCAAGAAGCCAAAGAATATGGCATGTTGGATGAAGTTTTGGATCGTCCTGAAAGAAAGAAAAAATAAGATTTAATTGTTTAAATTTCATTGCCGTCATGCTTTAGCTGACGGATTTTTGGAATTTTAAATGAGTTTTGTGGCTTTAGCCCAAATTATATAAACTAAACAGTTTGGCTAAAGCCTTTATTTTGAGAATCTTTAATCCGTTGCTTTTAAGCAACGGCAATACTAAATAAATATAAACAGTCTCTCTTAGAATAATGCAAGTTAAAATCATAAACAAATCGCACCATGCGCTACCAGCCTACGAGACCATTGATTCGGCAGGAATGGATTTGAGGGCTTTCATCGAAGCACCCATTACCTTGAAACCTTTGGAAAGGGCTTTGGTGAAAACCGGACTTTTTATTGAACTGCCCTCGGGCTACGAGGCTCAAATCCGTCCCAGAAGCGGATTGGCATTAAAAAAAGGAATTACTTTGTTGAATACTCCAGGAACCATTGATGCTGATTACCGCGGCGAAATCGGAATTATCCTTGTCAATCTTTCGAACGAAGATTTTGTGATTACCGACGGTGAACGTATAGCCCAAATGGTGGTTGCCAAACACGAAAAAGTGGAGTGGGAAGTGTTGGAAATACTTTCCGAAACAGAGCGAGGCGCCGGCGGATTCGGACATACAGGGAAAAAATAAAAAATTCAGACCCTATATTTGGGGCATTAAAACCACAAAACCGATGAATCAGAATACTGCAAGCATTAAAAATCTGAGTGTTTACCGGGTTGGCGGAGGCGTAAGCCTTGCGTCTAACCACATTCCTTCTTTCGATGCCGACACCAAAGATTTTTTTTGTAACTACTTTTTGGCCCCGTTGAAGTCGGAACAAATGTTTTCCTTTTTCAACGAAACCGACCTTTCGAACAACAAAATCTATGGCCTTGCAGAGCAGATTTTTGAAGAAATGCAAATTACCAACGAAATGTCAGACCAAATTGTTTCGTATTTCTCGGATTTGGGAAAAGACTTTTCGCAGGAAGACGGGCATTTTTTCGTGGTTTATTTCACTTCTTGTCTCGCGGAAAACACGGAAACCGATGCCATTGGCTTTTTTCTTTGTGAAAAAAAGGAAAGTTTCTTCAATGTTTCTTACGAAAGTGAACGGCCGGAATTTTCTACTGAACAAGGATTTTCGTTAAAAAAACCGGATAAAGGTTGTTTGATTTTCAACCTGCACAAAGAAGAGGGTTATTTGATTTCGGTTTACGATTCACTGACAAAAGAAAGCGATTCTTCCGCCCGTTTTTGGATGGATGGTTTTTTGGAATTGAAAGAATATGAAAATGCTTTTTCGCACACCCAAAATACTTTGACTTTTTGTAAACACTTTATTGTTGACCATTTGCCCGAAGAATACAATATCGCCCGCGCCGACCAAGCTGATCTTTTGAATCGGTCTTTGAGTTTTTTCAAGGAAAGAGAAAGCTTTGACCTTGAAGATTTTGCGCAAAGCGTTATTGCCGAACCACAATTGGTTGAAAATTTCAAAAACTATAAAAAAAACTACGAAACGGTTTTTGAGCAACCGGTTCCCGAAAGTTTCAGCATTTCGGAAGCTGCCGTAAAAAAAGAAAGCAAAAAAATGAAAAGTGTGATAAAATTGGATAAGAATTTCCATATTTATGTCCACGGCAGCAGGCACTACATAGAAAAAGGATTTGACGATGGCTCGGGACTTCATTTTTATAAACTATCGTTTAAAGAAGAAAGTTAAGCTTCATTTTCCCCCACATAAATTTTAAAATATATGCTTCAGTCGGTTACCCTATATGACGACAACCTGAAATATTTCAACGCTATTCTTTTTGAAATTGAACAGGCAAAAGAATTAATTTATTTTGAAATGTACCGGCTGAATAATGATGCTTTTGGCATCCGGTTCAGAGATGCTTTGGCGAAAAAAGCTGCCGAAGGTGTTCAGGTCAAACTTTTATTGGATTCGTGGGGAACGCCATATAATCAGGCTTTTGTAAATCCTGTGATTGCTGCTGGCGGCGAAGTCCGGTTTTTCCAAAAATTGAAACTGAGTTTTCATCCTTTCTCTAAAAATCATCGGCGAAACCACCGAAAACTTATCATTATCGACAATCGAATCGTATTTTTCGGTTCCTCTAACATTACAGCCTATTCGTTGAATTGGCGCGAGCTCAATCTTCGTTTGGAAGGGCCTATTGCCCGTTTGTTCAAAAAAGCTTTCCTCGACAACTACAAGCTTTATAAAAAATATGACTTGGAAAAAATGCGGTTCAAAAAGAACATGCACTATCGCCACCTGATTATTATGCAGGAAATTCCCGCCATTGCACGGCAAAAACTGAAAAAGAAATACGAAAAAATGATTGCCAAAGCAAAACACGAAATCATTATTGAAACGCCGTATTTTTTGCCCGGGTTCAAGCTAAGAAAAGCTTTAATGGAAGCTGTGGAACGTGGTGTTTCTGTAAAAATTTTAACTCCCCGCCATTCCGACGTGCTTTCTGTGGATATTGTCCGACGCCGCTATGTGGGAATGCTTCACGAAGCCGGCGTGCATATTTGTTACTATACCCCCGGAAACCTGCATGCAAAGGCAGTTTTTGTGGACAATGAATATTTTTCGGTTTCTTCTGCCAATTTCGATTACCGGAGTTTCCGTTATCAGCACGAACTTTCTTTGGTCGGCATGGATGAGAAAATTTCTGAACTTCTGCAAGCCCATCTAAGCGAAACACTTATCCATTGCAGCCCTTTCGACTACGATTCGTGGAAGAAAAGAACCAATATGGAAAAATTTATCGAATGGCTTTTGTTGCCTTTCCGGTATTTTATGTAGTTGGAAATAAGATTTTTTATTTATATTTGCTTTTGTTTAAAATTTTGGGAATATATTATACAAAAGTAAAGTTAAATAAAAATGAAACTTCTTGCCTATTTCTTTCTTATTTTTTTGTTTGTTTCACCAAATTGCTTTTGTCAAAATCCCTCTACAGGATTAGCTGCTTTTTATCCTTTTGATGGAGATGCAAATGATCTAAGTGGAAATGGAAATCATGGCATTGTTCACAATGCAACCCTAACTACTGACAGGTGTGGAAATCCCAATAGTGCCTATTTTTTTAATGGCAATTCTTACATCAAGGTTCCTTATTCCGCTTCGCTAAACAAACATAATAATGAATTCTCCCTTTCACTTTGGATTTATCCATTAGAAACACAAATATCTTTTGTTTGCAAATCTTCCTGGGCTGGACTTAATCTTGATTATAGATTTTGGGTTACTAACAATGGAGGCGCATCATTCGTTTGTATGGAAACGGAAATTCAACCTATTTTTACTAACCCCATCAAAAACCAATGGAATCACTATGGTTTTATTTATCAAAATGGAACTTTTAAAATCTACGAAAATGGGAAATTGATAATAGATCAAAATGGAATTTTTACACCTGTTGGACAGGATTATTCCACAGATCTTTACATTGGTGCAGATCCTCATGGTCTAATAGAATATATGAGGGGAGCCATTGATGATCTTTTCATCTACAATAGAGCTTTAACAGATAGTGAAATTCTTTGTCTGTACAGTCAAAAATGTCCACGATTGGATACTGTGAATATTTGCCCCGGAACTTCTGTCACACTTCCAAACGGCGAAATTTATTCCGAAGACACTGTTGTTTGCAATTTCTTAACAAATAAATCTTTTTGTGACAATATTGTATCCTGGCACATAAAAAAGAATCCAAATTCTACTATCTATACTTACGAGACAGACTTCATCTGTCAAAATGAACCATATACCAAATACGGATTTAATCTTCCACCAGATAGCACAGCTATAGTAAGGACTTCTTCCTTTCGCCAAAATTTAATCTCGTCTCAAGGCTGCGACAGCATTGTTGTTTTAGAACTTACTATCCTTCCAACTTACACTACAGATATTTCTATTAAAGAATGTGAATTTTATACCTTAGGAGATTCTATTTATACAAAAACCGGAACATATATTCATCCTTTTCAAACAGTTAATGGGTGTGATAGTATTATTAATCTTTCCTTGACAATTTCAGAAAAATACGATACAAATGTATCTGTTATTTCATGTCATCCTTATACGTGGAATAAACAAGTTTACACAAAAAGTGGAATTTACGCGCAGTCGTTCATTTCCTCTCAAGGTTGCGATAGCTCTGTTGCATTAAATTTGACCATTCCTGAAAATTTATTTATCGACATTGAGGATACAATTTCTATTGGAGAAATTTACAACCAATATGGCTTTGACATCCCTCAACAAAATTCAAAAGGTTATTATACATTTCAACAAAAACATGAAAATCAATTGGGTTGTGATTCAATAACGACATTACATTTATTTGTCCTTCAACCCCCTATTGACCATTCTGTTGATTTGGATATTCCCAATGCATTTACACCCAACAGAAGCACTAATAATTTTTTCTCTATTGGACGAAAACGTAATATCCATGACTTAACAATTTGGATATATAACAGATGGGGTGAAATTATTTATCAATCTTCAAATATTGACTTTAAATGGGATGGTCGAGATTCAAAAGGAAACTTCGTACCAATAGGGACATATATATACTTGATAGAATATCACTCGGAAACAGCACCAGCTATTACTCAACAAAAAACAGGAATTATAAATATAGTTCATTAGTTGAATCCCCTCATGAATCTACCACCCCTATTTTTGCACTTCTCCCTGAAAAATAGTACCTTTGCAGATTCTTAAAAGCACATTTCAGGAATGAATGAAATTTTTAAACCCAAAACATTTACCACCATTGACAAAGCCTATTGGAAAACACAATTTTCCAAAGATGTCAAATCCGGTGTAATTGTTGGGATTGTGGCGTTGCCATTGGCCATTGTTTTTGCCGTGGTTTCGGGTGTTTCGCCGGAAAAGGGACTTATTACAGCCATTGTTGCCGGATTGATTGCCGCTTTTTTAGGCGGAAGCCGTGTGCAAATTAGCGGACCAACAGGCGCCTTGGCCATTATTATTGCCACCACCCTGAAAGATTATGGCTATGAAGGATTGGTTATCTCAACGGTACTTGCAGGGCTTATGCTTGTTGCTTTTGGGCTTTTGCGGTTGGGGACTGTCATTAAATTTATTCCCCATCCTGTGGTTTTAGGGTTTACAAGCGGAATTGCCGTTTCCATTTTTTCCACCCAAATTCCCGAAGCTTTGGGTCTGAATCTTGATGTTCAAACTCTTCCCAGTTCCTTTATAGACAAATGGGGAGCTTATATTCAACAGGCATTCCTCAGTTTTCAAAACCCTTTGGAGTTTAACTATTGGCCTATTATTTTGACTGTCGCCACCATTTTAATTTTGGTGTACAGCAAATATATTTCCCCTAAAATTCCCGGATCTTTCATTGCTATTGTGGTCATTACTTTGGTGACACTGATTTTCAAACTTCCGGTAAACACTATTGAATCTTCATTTGGGTCGCTTTCCACCGATATCAATTTTTCTTCCGAAGGCCTCCAGTTGAGCAAATTTCCGGAATATATTCAGCCGGCCTTTACCATTGCCATTATGGGCGCCATTGTGTCGTTGCTTTCGGCGGTG
>JAVBMO010000148.1:0-18139 GCA_031552355.1 Bacteroidales bacterium
CTTTCGCCAATGTAGTAGTTTATGTTTTTTTGATTTTTTTGAAGATACATCATACTGATAATGCTTCCGGTAGACATTCCCATCAGGCAGGTTTTGTAGTTGGGATTGGTCTTTTTTGACATATCCACAACAGCTGTTAAATCCAGAAGAAATTCAGGATAGTAGAGTTGGTTCGGATTCATTTTGAAATCGGAACTTTCACCGAATCCCCGGTAATCATAAAGCCATACATTAAATCCTTCTTTAGTCAATGAAGCTGCTAAATTCAACCAATTGGACATATTGCCCATATTGCCGTAAGACACAATAATATTTATTTTTTTGGAAATACTGTCCGGCGCTTGGATATACCATGTTTTTATTTTGTATCCATCTGAGGTTTTCAGGTTGAAACTTTTATATTTCAATTGGTATTCTTCGGGAGTAACCCAGTATTCTTTTAAGGGATTAACAGCCCAAAGGCTATTTCCCGAAAAGAAAATAAGAAAAAGAAACCCATATTTACTAAAAAGTTTCATAACCAAAAGAATAGACAATTTTATTCGTATCCGAAATCTTTGAGTTTTCGCTCATTGTTTCGCCAGTCTTTGAGAACTTTGACATGAATTTCCAAAAAGCATTTCTTTTCACAAAAAGCCTCAATATCTTTTCTTGCTTCGGTTCCAATGCGTTTGATGGAACTCCCCTGATGCCCGATAAGAATGGCCTTTTGGGATTCGCGCTCTACAAAAATAATAACAGAAACACGGTTAAGTCCGGGCTCTTCTTTGAAAGAATCCACCACTACTTCAACGGAATAGGGGATTTCTTTTTGGTAGTGCATCAGGATTTTTTCACGAATAATTTCCGAAACAAAAAAGCGGGTAGAGCGGTTGGTCAAATCCTCTTTTGGGAAATAAGGCGGAGAAGAAGGTAACAATTCTAAGATTGTATCGAAAACAGCTTTAAGATTGAATTTTTCGGTAGCGGAAGTCGGAATGACAATTGCACGAGGAATTTGAGTTTTCCAATAGTTAATTTTTTCAGCAACAATCTCTTGAGTCGAAGTGTCTATTTTATTTATAATAAGAATAATAGGAACTTCTGAGCGAACAATTTTTTGGAAAGTTTCCTGATCTTTGAAACTTTCTCCGACTTCGGTAACCAACAAAAAAACGTCGGCATCTTTCAGGGCGCTGTTCACAAAGCCCATCATAGATTCATGCAGCTTGTAATGCGGATTTACCAATCCGGGAGTATCAGAATATACGATTTGAAAATCTTCGCCATTAACAATTCCCATAATGCGGTGGCGCGTAGTTTGTGCTTTTGACGTTATGATAGAAAGGCGTTCCCCCACCAAGGCATTCATCAAGGTTGATTTTCCGACGTTGGGGTTTCCGATAATATTTACAAATCCGGCTTTGTGTTCCATGTTTTTTTCTTGCAAAGGTACTTAAAAGTTTAAAGAAGCAATCAAAAATCTGAGATGTCTAATGACGTATAAACCCTTATTTTACGATTACTTTTCGCTTTATACGTTTTTTGATCGTTGTAAAAACAAGTACAAGAAGTGTAATCTTTTTACACACAGAAACAGAGAGAATTATGAAACATCTCCTATATCAGGAGTATCTGTGTATTTACAAAAACGAATAAATTAAACTGATTTAAGGAAGTTCTCTTATTTATTTTTAAGAAAGAAAATACTTGTAAACAAATAGTTACAGGTGCTTTTTGTCTATTCCCAAACAAAACTTTCAATCAAATCCCAATTTTCACGGATACTGATAGGTTTTTCCAAAAAACGCACTTTTTCTGCATGGCGTTTTTCCCAATAATTGCCGGAATCCCAAATATTGTTTTTATTCACATCCTCAATAACTTTTATCCTATAATTACCTGATTTCAAATGCGGGAAATCCAATTTTTCAGTTTCGCGTACAATATATTCTTTTACGGGAATATCTCTGTCCGTCAAAAGCTGTACAATATATTGAGAGCTAAAGTTTTGTGAATTGAATTTTAAAGAGAAATTACCATAATTTTCTTTTTTATCCAATTTAAAAGAATAATTTAAAGGATTATTTACATACCCATAAATATCTGTAAAATAAGCAGAATCAATAATTAACGTATAAGCAGAATCTTCTTGAAAGCGATAGTCGACAGACATTTTCCGTTTTAAACTATCGGATTTCAAAGCGACTTCGACAGTGTCATTCCCTTTTATCAAAAGAGTTTTTTTCTCTGAGTCTATGCTGTTTACCGGGTTTTTTAATACAATTGCCGGTTGAGTGAAAAAAGGTACTTTACTATCAATGCCCACACTTACAATATTGATTTTCTTAGGTTTTTTATCATGCAAGGGCTCTCGCTTTATTTTCACTGTATCTGTAAAATCGCCATCTTTCAGATCTAATGAAATAGAATCTATTTTTCCATCTAAGAACCAGATATTTAATGTGTCTTTCTTGTCTGAAAATTCCTCGATAAAAGACATATTTCCTTCTTTGAACAATAACTGAAATTGAAACTCTTGCATGGGTTTTTTCATGGCAATCATCACATGCCCATCTTCCAAAAACTCTGAAAAAACAACGCCTTGTTTGATATCCATTTCCGGGAACATCAACATTTCATACTGAGAAACAGGCTGTTTTGGCAATAAAGTATCCTTTAACGTTTCTGATTTTAAAGAATCTACCACCACAGAATCAGCTATATCAGGCTTTTTTTTAGGAATTTTGGGAGAAACAGGATTTTCATCAAAGGCAATATCTTCAGTTACAAGGTCAAACTTAAAATTATTGTTCATGTCTCGACAGGCAATAATTTTATATTCACCTTGTTTTAACGCCCTTAGTCGAAAATATCCACTACTGTCTGTTTTGGCAACATAATAAGGCTTCTCTTTATATACCACAGAATCTTCCAATGAAGTATACAGCCCCACAAAAACACCACTTTCAGGCGTTAGGGTAAAAGCATTTTTAATAACGCCTTCAAATTCGAGGCTATCTAAATAATCGCCGGTGGAAAATGTGTAGGAAAAATCCCGCAAAATATTGCCTTCGTTATTATCTGTAACTGCATTGCCAAATAAAAATGTATAGGTTGTATTGGGCATCAAATCTTCATCCAAAACCACCTTAAAACCTTTTCCCACCGTTTCAATTTTGGGTTTCTCCTTCAAAGGCGGGGAACTGATAAATTCCGACGAGGCATTTTTCAAAGCAATGTATTCATCGAAAACAAAATGGATTTCCTTTCCTGAAAAATGTGTAGAACCATCTTTTGGAACTGCTTCCAGCATTTTAGGTGGTTCACTGTCGGCCGGTCCACCCGTCGGGTAAGCAATATTGGCACACGAAGCCACCAACAAAAGCCCCAACAAAAGAGGAAAAATAGGAATATTTTTTTGAATAAAAACTTTCAAGCTATTGAATTTTAAAAATGCAAAAATACAGGAAATTGTTTAATTTCACCATTCTTGAAAAATCCGGGAACTTTCCTTTTGAAAAAATTTATAGGTTTAAAATATCTGCTCTTTCCTGTATCAACAATTTATACTCCTCTTTTGCTTTTTCGTTCAAAAATGAAGCATCTATAAATAAAAACCATTCAGGCAGTACTTTTGTAAATTTTTTGTATATATTTTCTATTACTTTCCCCTCTATTTTCATGGGCTTTAAGAAGTTGTCAAAATCTTCTTTTTTCAATTTGTTTTTTTTGCCATTTAGTGTCAATGCCATTTGTTCATTATCTTCCGGCAAAACCAGTTTGGTTGACAATAAATCATAAGCCGGCGACAAAATCCATTCTCCTGATTTTTTGTAAAGGGAGAAATTTTTCAAATGCATATCTGCATTCCCTGTCAAATAACAAAACAATAATATTTCAAAATAATTCATCAAATCTAAAACCGGATAATTCGAAAATTTCAATATCTGTTTAGCTATTTGCTCATGAGAGCCTTTGTATTTATTTTCTGTTAGCTTCTCTGTCAACTGACACATATCCTCCATTGGGATTTTCCCACCTTTTTCGTTTCTGTCTATTCGTTTAGTAATATAAGCCAACAAACCATCCTGAAACCGGATTAAGGAGTGAGGGACTGTTTTTATTTGTGCAAGTTCTGCCAAATGCATTGTCAAATCTTCATTTTCAGGAAGAGACGAAAACTGATCCGTTTGTGGCTTGACTATATATTTCCCCCATAAACCTACTATGGTAAAACGTTTTTCCCCTCCATTTTCTTTCATTAAATCAACAGATAATTTAGGCTGAATTCCTGTAATTGTAATCTGTGAACGCACCACTTCTAAAGCCAATAATTCTATATCAGCCTTTGTATAGGGAAGAATTGGCGGAATAGCTGTCCCAAACATTTTTTTTGAACACTGGGGATGAAAATCCACCTGCCCTTGTTTCAACGGATGATAACAATATAAGCATTTTTCCATAATCATTGCATTTGAATAGGTTGAACACTTACCGCGCCTATACAATCTTTGCAGCAAGCAAGCAACAATGACATGCGATCCCGATTGCTGATTTTCCAATTCTTTTCAGCAATATCTAATAACCATCCTTCGGGAATAAGCCCATCAAAAAAAGGATGCAGCACATTGCTTATATAGGGTTTTTCTGTCAAAGGTAAAGTCAGGCTTATAGGTTCCGCATTTTCGCTCAATAAATAAGTTGCATCATACGAAAAAGTGTACCCATTTTCGTCTTCTATAAGAATCCCTGCCAGATTGTTATAGATAAAAATCTTTGCTTGTTTCATTGTTCTATCAAATCATTTCTGTCTATCGGAACAACACCGAGTTGCGATCCGAGTAATTTTAGTACTTGATTTACCTTATCCATTTTTAAAGTTTCTTTTCCTTGTTCCAGCTCTCGTAGAAAACGCAGCCCTACACCGGCTTTCTGCGCAAATTCTTCACGAGACATTCCAAGCCCCTTACGTTTTGCTTTCACGTATTCATTCAATGGTAAATTTTTCATATTTAATACCTTTTCGGGTACAAATATAGTAATTATTTTCGAAATAACACCTTTTCGGGTGCTGTTTTTTAAAAACACTTCAAACAATACCCGAAAAGGTATCTTTTAAAATAACACAAAGTTTCATTACCTTTGTAGTCAAATATTTGACTACGCACAATGGACTTGGAAAAGAAATTAGAATTTTCGCAAATCAAGGAATTACTTACTTTAGAGTGTTTGAGTGAAGCCGGAAAACGCTTTGTTGAACAAATAAAATTCGGGACAAACTTTGAAAAAATAACCCAAAATCTTTCCGAAACAGAAGAATTCCGGCTGATTTTGCTTTCGCCCGATGCCTTTCCTGCCCAAAACTATTTCGATCTTTCCGAGGAACTCAAACGTTTGCGGTTAGACGGTACACGCATCGACCAAGAGGCGCTTTTTGAGATGAAACTTTCACTGAGAACTATTGCCGATTGCCTACAATATTTCCTGAAAGAAAAAGAAATCCTGTATCCTTTGCTGACTGTTGAAGCCCAAAAAATAGTTTTCAAAAAAGAAATTTTAAAACGGGCAGACCAAATTATTGACGACAAAGGGCATATTCCCGACAATGCTTCGCCGGAACTTTACGATATTCGCAAATCCATTGTCCGCACAACGATTGCCATTGACAGGAAAATTGCCAAAATTTTTGGGCAAGCCAAAAAAGAAAATTGGACTCCACCCGATGCCGAAATCAATATCCGAAACGGACGAATGGTTATTCCGCTGATTAACACACATCGCCGTAAAATACAGGGTTTTATTCAGGATGAATCGGCAACACGCCAAACAATTTATGTTGAACCCATAGAAATTGTCGAACTTAACAACGAACTTCGCGAATTGGAATTTGCCGAACGCAGGGAGATAGATAAAATATTGTTAGAATTTTCGGATTTAATCCGTCCTCACATCAGCGATTTATTGAATGCCTATTGGTTTCTCGGAAAAATGGATTTTTTGCGCGCCAAAGCCCGTTTTGCACTTAAAATCAATGCTGTTAAACCGGTTCTTTCAAATATTCAAACCATTGGATGGCTGAATGCACGCCATCCGTTACTTTATTTGTCTTTGCAAAAACAACACAAGGAAGTTGTTCCGCTGACGGTTTCTTTAACCAAAGAAAAATCCATTTTAATTATTTCGGGCCCCAATGCCGGTGGAAAATCTGTTTGTTTGAAAACCATCGGACTGCTGCAATATATGTTGCAATGCGGCTTACTGATTCCTGTCAAAGAAATTTCCGAATGTGGTATTTTCGACAAAATTTTCATTGATATTGGTGATGAGCAATCCATTGAAAACGACTTGAGCACCTACAGTTCACATTTGCTGAACATGAAACGCTTGGTGGAAAACGCCAACCATAAAACGCTTTTTCTTATCGATGAAATGGGAAGCGGCACCGAACCTGTGGCCGGAGGTGCCATTGCCGAAGCCATTTTGGAAACCCTGAATGCAAAACATTCTTTTGGCGTAGCCACCACACACTATGCAAACCTGAAACTTTTGGCCGACCGCTATTCAAGCATTTTGAACGGCGCCATGCTTTTCGATACCGAAAATCTTCAGCCGCTTTATAAACTTTCTGTTGGAAAACCCGGAAGTTCATTCGCTTTTGAAATTGCAAAAAAAATCGGTTTGCCTGAAAACGTATTGAAACAAGCTTCGGAAAAAGTGGGCAGTTCGCATCTGAGTTTCGAACAACAACTGCAAACGCTTGAGGTAGAAAAACGTCAAACCCAGCAAAAGCAAGAGGAACTGAAAGTTGCCGACGAATTTTTGAACGAAATGATTCAAAAATACCAATTATTAAGTGCAAAAATCGAAAACCAGAAAACGGAAATCATTCAAAAAGCCAAAGCCGAAGCCAAACAGATTATTTTGGATTCGAACAAAAAAATCGAAAATACCATTGCCGAAATAAAAAGCCACCAAGCGGAAAAGGAATTTACTCAAAATGTACGCAAAGAATTAAACGAGTTTGTCGAAGAATTGTCAAAACCTTTGCCCGTTGTGGAATTTCCTGCTGAAAATGAAATTTTTCCTGCCAAAAAGAAAGACAAATCCAAAACCCCAAAACCTGAAAAACCTCAAAATCTTGGCCCCATTTCCGTTGGCGATATTGTTCAGATAGCAAACAGCAATACGTATGTCGAAGTGATTGCCATTAAAGGCAAAAAAGCCGAAATTTCGAGCCATTCCATGAAAATGGAAGTTCCTTTGGATACTTTGATAAAAACCGGAAAACAAAAAATTCCGACCGTAAAATCCGAAGCAACAGAACGTTTTCATAATTCGGTAATGGATTCCATCAACCAGAAAAAGGCTGTGTTTTCGCCTCAAGTCGATTTGCGCGGCAAACGGGTCGAAGAAGCCCTGTCTATAGTGAAAAACCTTTTGGATGAAGCCGTTTTGCTGGCTGAAAAAGAATTAATACTTTTGCACGGAAAAGGAAACGGCGTTTTGCGCCATGTTATTCGTGAATATCTTCAGGCACAGCCCGAAGTAGAACGTTTTCACAGCGAACATGTGGAACGTGGCGGCGACGGCATTACCATTGTAAAATTGAAATAGTACTTTTAAAATGCCTGTTTTATACCAATTTTTAAAAATCGGCGTTACTTTTTGAAATAAAATCCGTCTAATAGTTAAGAAGATCAATCAAAATTTAGGAATAATTATATGAAAAAATCAATCAAAATTTTTATTGTTTTGGGCATGATTGCCATTTGCGGTGTATTAACCACACACGTTTTGGCACAAAACACCCCTTCGGCAAAAGTAACCGAGGCCAGCGATGCAGGTTTCATACAAAGTGTGAGTAAAGGCATTGTTGTTGTCGATTTTTGGGCTACATGGTGCAGGCCCTGCCGCACGCAAGGCCCCATTTTTGAAGAAGTGGCCGGAGAAGTCGGCTCAAAAGCCAAATTCATGAAATTGGATGTGGATAAAAATAAAACCACTGCTCAAAAATACAGTGTTTCGTCCATTCCGACCATCATTATTTTCAAAAATGGAAAAGAGGTAAGCCGTTTGGTGGGACTTACTTCCAAAGAAATTCTGACTAAAGAAATTCAAAAATATTTGTAATTTTTAAAAATAATCGAAAGTTGAAAAAACCCTAATAAAGTTCCGGCTTTGTTGGGGTTTTTTGAAATCCTTAAACTTTTTCAACAACAAAAAACCTCAGAGGTTGTTTTAAATTTCGTTATGCAATTTATATATTTCAAGATATTGCCGCTATGCGGCTTTAATAGATGTAGATTTTATTATTTGCTACAAAGATTACGCAGCTATGCCGCTTTTAAGCCACAGCGTGGCGACATCTTTGTAGAATATTTGTAATGTATTGATTTAAAAGCAACGTAGTTGCGGCATCTTTTTTATTTGTATTTTATTTCATGAAAATTTAAACAACCTCTCATCCATGAATATTTCAGAAATCCCCCTGCATAAAATTTTGTTTTTGGACATTGAAACCGTTCCCGAAAGCCGATTTTACAATACGCTTCCCGAAAAAATACAATTGCTTTGGGCAAAAAAAGCAGAACAACTCTGGAAATACAATCCGGGAAAAGAAGAGGAATTTTCGCCGGAAAAAATCTATGAACGTGCCGGAATTTATGCCGAATTTGGGAAAATCATTTGCATTTCGTTTGCGCATTGCCGGAATGGCGAAGTGCGTGTTTCTTCATTTTCGGGCGAAGAAAAGAAAATTCTTGCCGATTTTGCACAACTATTGAACAAGCATTTTCCCCCCGAAAAATATGTACTTTGCGCACACAATGGCAAGGAATTTGATTTCCCGTATATTGCACGGCGCATGATTGTAAACGATATTAAAATTCCGGAAATACTTCGCCTGCAAAACAAAAAACCGTGGGAAATTCCTCATATAGATACTTTGGATTTGTGGAAATTCGGCGATTACAAGCACTATACTTCTTTGGAACTTTTGGCTGCCATTTTCGATATTCCCACACCAAAAGACGATATGGATGGAAGCAAGGTTGCACAGGTTTATTGGGAAGACGATGATTTGCAGAGAATTGTAAGCTATTGCGAAAAAGATGTGCGAACATTGGTAGAAATCTATAAAAAAATGGCACAAATAAACGGATAACTTTCTTATATTTGCAAATCAAACGAATACGATTATTTTATTTTAGCGAGACAACATTATCCTCATTTTTCGGGTTTTTTGGATAAATCCGGCAGAATTAAATGAATAATTTATACAAAATGAAAACTATTTTTAGAAATATTACCCTTTGCCTTTTCTTAGTAAGCCCTTTTTTTCTGAATGCACAAGGAACAGGATGTAATAATTTTGATTTTTCCAGAGGATTTTCGAACTGGAAAGGAAGAACAGGAGAGTATTCTTCAGGCGCAGGAGACACCGTCCCTATTTTTAAATGGACGGAAGTAGAAATTCCTTCTAATGATCTTTCAAATGTACGTGGGAATTACAATTGCCACTATGATGATATCGAGGAGGGAGACAGAAGTTTTTATACTTTTAACAGAGCTACTATCGGCGAACTGATGGATGCTTATGCTCCTTCGCTACCTAAAATACCCGATGGCTCAGATTATTCTGCTCGTATTGGGAATAGTTGTGGCTGGCACCAATGCGATGGTTTAACCTATGAGTATTCTCCTATTCTGGGCAAATCAGATCTATTAATTCTAAAATATGCGATGGTATTGATGTCTCCACATCCAGGTGAAGGAACTGCAAACCCTACATTTGATATTAAAGTAACGGTTAAGGAAAAAACCCCTGGCCAAAATTATGACAAATATATATCCCGTCCTGATTTAGGATGTGCATCCTTGACTATTGCTGCGGATTCTAAAAATACAGGTACTCTTTTGAAAAAATCTCCAATTAAAGTAGATGGATATGATATTGTTTACCGTGATTGGGCTACAATTGGTATGGACTTAAGAAATTTTGTTGGAGAAGATGTCCGTGTAGAAATCTCCTCCAGTGACTGTAAATACCAAGAACATTTTGGCTATGCCTATTTTACAGGAACTTGCACAGGAATGAAAATTGCCACAACCGGGTGTCCTTTAGAAGAAGGGATTGTTACTTATGCCCAAGCGCCGGAAGGATTCAGATACGAATGGTATTATGCTGATGCTTCGGGATCAAATCCTGATTTGTCAAAAGACCTTTTAGGCACCGAACAAAGTTTACCTGTCCGTGAATCCTATTTTGGTCCCGGCCAACAAGATCTTCGTCTTATTTGTATAACATCCTCTCTTACAGGACCGTGTAAGCCATCTGTTCCTGTAGATATTACAAATTTCAAACCAGTTCTTAGTTTCAGTGATACTGTAAATTGCCTGCAGGAAATCACTTTCAAATCCACCGCAAGGCCTGCACAACCTTCCGGTTATTTCCCTAGAATTCTGAATGATAAATCTTATTTTTGGGATTTTGGAGATGGGGAGGTTGTTACAGGGCCGGGTGTGCAAAATCATACCCATAAATATATCAATCCGGGAACTTATGAGGTTAGCCTTAGCACAACAGCTCAATACATTTCAGTCCCCAGACCGGGATCTCCTATAGATACTATAACCTGTGGTTCTATTCTAATTAAACAAATCTATGTTCCGGAAACACCCAACCCAAGCATAAGCCCTTTGGAGGTTTGCCAAGGCGAGCCTGTAGATATCAGAGCTATGGGGGGAAATCCTGCCTTTGCAGCAGAGCAACCCTATACTTATCAATGGGTAGGTGAGCCTGCCGGTTCTACTGTAACTGGAAGCACTCTTTCCGCCACATTTAATGCAGATACTCCTATAAAAGTAATTGCTACTCACGATAGTACAGGATGCAAAGATTCCGTAACAAGAACAATTGTGGCCATGGAATATCCTAAAATTCAAATTACAGCAACACCGTCTCCGTCTATTTGTTATGGAAATTCTGTAAATATCAATGCCACTTCTTCAAATGGCGTGTCTTATACATGGACAAATGATAAAGATTTCTTATGGTGGAAAGATAGTCCAAGTCTTCGGGAAAAACCTTTGGAAACAACAACTTATACAGTTTCTGTAGCCAATAGGATTGGTTGTACATCTTCGGATTATATTACCATTTCTGTTATGAAACCTGTTATTTCTATTTCTTCCACAGATACTTGTGCAGGCGATGTGGTTGTGCTGTCTGCCACAGGCGCGGAATTTTATGAGTGGACTGCGGAGCCGGGAGATCCAAGTTTGACGGAATCCAATAGATACGATGCAACTATTTCTGTTACCCCATCTCAAACCACTAATTACAAATTAGTGGGTGGAAGTAATATCAGTGGATGTAAAACAGTTCCTTTTGACAATGTTGTAAAAATATCGCCTTATCCTGTGCCCCAATTTGATGTCATTCCGGCTTATATAGATTTTGCAAATCCAACAATCAATTTGCGGGACAAATCGACTTATGGCGCCTCTCGCGAATGGATTTTTGAAGACGGTGCTTATTACACAACTGCAAATGTAAACCACAAATTCAATGCTCAGGATTTGACAAAAGATTCAACACTTGTTATCTTGAAGTCGTACAATGCATTAGGCTGTCTTACTACTTTAGAAAGGAATATTCCTGTGGAAATGTTTACTTTGTGGGCTCCGAACGCATTTACACCCAAAAAATCGCCGAACGAAATCTTTAAATTGTATTCTAAAAACGATTTTTCTGAATTCGATTTGAGAATTTACGATCGTTGGGGACAAGAAGTTTTTGCGGCAAAGGATGTTAATACTGCTTGGGATGGTACTAAGGGCGGAAAAGATTTGCCTGTCGGCGCTTATTCTTGGCGTGTAAACTATAAATTTACTATAAGCGATCGTTTGTATCAAAAAAGCGGTGTAGTGAATTTGATTCGCTAATAATTTTAGAACCTGTTTAAAATTTATTGCCGTCTGCTTTAGCTGACGGAATTTTGAATTGTGAACAACATTTTGGGCTTTAGCCTAACTAAAAAAGTGAAAATGTTTGGCTAAAACCGTTTAGTTCGGTTTGTATTTTAGTCCGTTGCTTAAAAGCAACGGCAATGACCGATGTTGTTTATAAATTTAAGCAGTTGCTTAATCTATTTTAAGAAATCCAATTCCATTTTATTTGGAATTGGATTTCTTCTTTAAACCCGCGTCATTATTTCCAAAGGGTGTTTTGTTCATATCTTTTTCTTTCGAAAAAGTTTTTGCTGAAACAATTTTTGTATTTTTACATATTCGGTTTTATGTTCGTTTTTCTCCTTTTTTCATTCGCATTAAAGGAGTTTCGAATATTTCGTTAATTTCAAATTTCACTCATTTATATGTCGCAATTCACTCATTTGCATGTTCACACACAATATTCCATTCTTGATGGTGCTGCCAATATAAAGAAGCTTGTCTCTCGCGTAAAAGAACTGGGTATGAATTCCTTGGCCATCACAGATCATGGGAATATGTTTGGGGCTTTAGAATTTTACAATGAAGCCACTAAACAAGGCATTAAACCTATTTTAGGTTGTGAAATGTATGTTGCCGACAACCGTTTTGAGAAAAAAGGACGCGAAGACCGTAGTGGTTACCACTTGATTTTATTGGCAAAAAACAAAACCGGATACAATAACATCGTAAAACTCTGCTCATTAGCTTATAAACGAGAACATTATTACTACACACCCCGTGTGGACAAGGAATTACTTCGTTTGCATAACGAAGGCATTATTGCCTGTTCTGCTTGTTTGGGTGGCGAAATTCCCTACTATATTCTTGAAAATGACTTGATAAAAGCAGAAAAAGCCTTGCAAGATTATTTGGAAATTTATGGAGAGGATTTCTATTTGGAACTACAAAATCACGGACTTGAAAAACAACATATTGTAAACAAAGCCCTGAGATTTTTTTCCGAAAAGCACAATGTGAAACTCATTGCCTCCAACGACACCCATTTCATTCATAAAGAAGACAAAGATCCACACCATGTGCTTATTTGCCTGAATACCGGCCGGGATTTCGATGATATGGATGCCATGCATTATTCCGGCGAAGAATATATCAAGTCGCAGGAAGAAATGGAATCCCTTTTTTCGGAATATCCTGAAGCTGTTGGAAATACACAGGATATTGTTCAAAAAGTAGAAGATTACAATATCAAGCAGGAGGTTTTATTGCCGGTATTCCCTTTGCCAGAAGGATTTTCTTCGGAAATGGAATATTTGCGCCATATAACTATGGAAGGTGCCAAAAAACGGTATCCCGAATTAACCGAGCCGATTTTAGAACGTATCAATTTTGAATTGGATACCATTGAGAATATGGGCTTTCCCGGATATTTCTTGATTGTTCAGGATTTTATTAACACTGCGAAAAATGATTTAGGAGTTATTGTAGGCCCGGGACGGGGTTCGGCTGCCGGTTCTGCAGTAGCCTATTGCATTGGAATCACAAATGTTGACCCTATTTATTACCATTTGCTGTTTGAACGTTTTCTGAATCCTGAACGTATTAGTTTGCCCGATGTCGATGTGGATTTTGATGATGAAGGCCGTGCCAAAGTACTGAATTATGTTATTGACAAATATGGCGCTGACCATGTTTCTCAGGTAGTTACCTTTGGAACCATGGCAGCAAAGTCGTCTATCCGCGATGTGGCGCGGGTTATGAAACTGCCGTTGCCCGAAGCCGACCGTTTGGCAAAATTGGTCCCTGATGCACCCGGAACCAGTCTAAAAAAAGCATTTAAAGAAGTTCCCGAATTGAATGCAGAACGCGAAAAAGGTTCTGATTTGGTGAAAAAAGTACTTCAATTTGCTGAAACCTTGGAAGGCTCTGTCAGAAACGTTGGAACACATGCTTGCGCCGTAATCATTGGCCCCGACGATATTTCCAATCATGTCCCTTTAGCTTTGTTGAAAGATTCGGAAATGTCCGTTACCCAATTTGAAGGCAGTTTGATTGAATCGGCAGGCATGCTGAAAATGGACTTCTTGGGTTTGAAAACCCTTTCCATCATTAAATCTGCTTGCGAAAATATTTACAAGCAGCACAAAGTACATATCAATATAGATGAAATTCCTTTGGACGACGCCAAAACTTTTGAATTATACCAAAAAGGAAATACCGTCGGCACATTCCAGTTCGAATCCGAAGGAATGCAAATGTATCTTCGCGACCTGAAGCCCAATCGTTTTGAAGATTTAATTGCGATGAATGCCTTGTATCGCCCGGGGCCAATGCAGTATATCCCTTCTTTTGTGAATCGTAAACATGGCATAGAAAAAATAGAATACGATTTGTCCTGCATGGAGGAATATTTGGGCGAAACGTATGGAATTACCGTTTACCAAGAACAGGTAATGCTTTTGTCGCAATTGATGGCCAATTTCACCAAAGGCGATGCAGACACTTTGCGGAAAGCCATGGGGAAAAAGCAAGCCGATGTCTTGGCAAAGATGAAACCCAAATTTATTGAAGGTTGTAAAACCAATGGCCATGACGAAAAAATCTGTGAAAAGGTTTGGTCTGACTGGGAAAAATTTGCCGAATACGCTTTCAACAAATCGCATTCCACTTGTTATTCGTTGGTGGCTTATCAAACGGCTTACCTCAAAGCGCATTATCCTGCCGAATACATGGCTGCGGTTTTAACCCACAACCTTAGCGATATTAAAAAAATCACATTCTTTATTGATGAATGCCGCAAACAGAAAATTCCTGTCCTAGGCCCGTCGATAAATGAGTCGGATATAAATTTTATGGTGAATGCCAAAGGCGAAATCCGTTTTGGGTTGGGTGCCATAAAAAATGTAGGAGAAAATGCTGCGGAAGATATTATTCGTGAACGGACGGAAAACGGCGAATTTAAAACTATTTTTGATTTCGTAAAACGAATAAACCTCCGTTCCGTAAATCGCAGATGCATTGAATCATTGGCCTTGGCCGGTGCTTTCGACAGTTTTCCGGATATTACACGTGCCCAGTTTTTCCATCAAAACAATTCCGAAGACAAAACCATTATCGAAAAATTGATTTCTTTCGGGAACCAGTTTCAACAAAATTTGTCTTCGGCACAGGCTTCGCTTTTTGGCGACTCTGAAAGTCAAGATTTAATGAATCCTGAAATTCCAGAGGTGGAACCCTGGCCAAATATAGAAACCCTGAAAAAAGAAAAGGAAATGACCGGTTTCTATCTTTCCGGCCATCCTTTGGATGAGTATAAAGATGAGATAAAATTTTTCACAAATACTGCGATTTCAGAAATAAACGAAGATTTAGCTAAACTCAGGGCAAAAGGTGAATTGAAATTCGCCGGAATTATTACTTCGGCAGCCAATCGCTCTACTAAAACAGGAAAGCCTTTCGGTTCATTCACATTGGAAGATTATGATGATTCTATTTCTATTTCCATTTTTAGCGAAGATTACTTGAATTTTAAACCATTTCTAACCCAAGGGATTATGGTTGGAATAAAAGCAATTGTGAAGGAAAGAGGCTGGGGTACCGATGAATCTCAAAAACGTGCGTTGGAACTGAAAATCAACAAAATGGTACTTCTCGATGAAGTAATTCCCAATTTTGCAAAACATTTATGGATATACGTTTCTTTGGATAATATTAATCATTCCTTTGCTACAAATATGGGAAAACTCGGAAAAAAATCCAAAGGGAAATCCAATCTTTCGATTCAAGTGGAAGATCATGTCGAACAATTGAAGCTTAGCATGCATTCGAAACACAAAATTGAGATAAAAAAATTCTTGGAAAACATAAAGGAAGTTCCTGAAATCAACGGATATAAAATAGAGTAGAGAGGAATTAAGAATGAACACTTAGCTAAACCAAAACATACCTCATTTGTTATACAAAGCAAAACAGGGAATTATGCTTTGTATCAACAGTCCTTTTTCGGATATTTATTTTAACTTGGCGGCAGAGGAATATCTGTTAAAAAATTTCTCGGACAATTTTTTTGTTCTTTCACAAAATGAACCGTCGGTTGTTTTGGGGAAGTTTCAGGATGTCAATGCGGAAATCAATCGGAATTTTGCAGAAGAAAAACGAGTGAAAATTGCACGCAGAATTTCAGGTGGGGGTTGTGTTTTTCAGGATTCCGGGAACTTCAACCTTAGTTTTATAGAAACCGGCAACAATATCCGTTTTGAGAAATTTACAAATCGTATTTTGGCTTTCCTTTCATCTCAAGGCATTGATACTGAATCTCAAAATCAAAGAGGGATTTTTATCAAAGAATTGAAAATTTCGGGCAATGCCCAATATGTTTACAAAGACAGGGTTTTGTATCATGCAACTTTACTTTACTCAGCCGATTTAAGTTCTCTTGCCGACATTTTGGAAGGGAAACAAACTGAATCCGAGTATTCTGCACAGCGGAGAAAATATGTAAAATCCGTCAAAAGTCCGGTTACCAATATTTGCAAATATCTTCAAAATCCACTTGAAACGGAAGATTTTAGAGAAGTTATTTTCAATTATTTTCTCGAAGAAACTACCGGCAATAAATCCTATCAATTGAGTGGAGAAGACATTTTGGCTGTCAATTCTTTAAAAAGTAGCAAATACACTACTTCAAAATGGATTTTGAATAACAGACTTTGAAAATTTCAAAATCTGGAACAATGCTTTCTCCCTAATTTCCTACTCTTTATTTCTCCTTTCTTAACTGCATTAAACTTTTTCATTACTAAATTGTTTCATAATAAGTATTTACAACAAAAGTAAAAACTCTTAAAACATAGAAGTTATGGCAACGTTTGATATAAAAATGCCCAAATTGGGTGAAAGTATAACCGAAGGAACCATCATGTCGTGGTTTGTGAAGGAAGGCGATACAATTGAGGAAAACGATGTTTTGTTTGAAGTAAACACAGCGAAAGTTAGTGCAGAAGTGCCTTCGCCTGTTGCCGGAAAAATCTTGAAAATTCTTTTTGAAGAAGGCGATACCGTGGAAATAGGACAGGTGGTTGTGGTGGTTGAAATAGAAGGCGAAGCGTCTGACAGTGGGGAAATAGCCGAAAGTCCAAAAGAGGATCCCGAAGGAACGGAAATTGTAGTACAAGCGAAAGAACCTTTGGCCGAAACAAACGATAATAGTCAGTTTTATTCTCCGGTAGTTCTGCAAAAAGCGCAAGAAGCAAATATTTCTAAAGAAGAGTTGGATAAACTTTCCGGTTCCGGCGAAGGAGGCCGTGTAACCAAAAAAGATATTGAACAATATATTGCACAACGAAAATCCGGAACTTCCGAAACCATTCAACAAGAAGTACAACTTCCGGCCACGAACAAACCAGTTTCCGAAAAGCAATTTTCTTCCGAAGACGAAATTATTGAAATGGATGTAGTCCGCCGTACCATTGCAGATCACATGGTATTGTCAAAAAAGACTTCGGCGCATGTGACCACGGTGGTCGAAGTAGATGTGACCAAGTTGGTGCATTGGCGCGAACATCACAAAGAAGAATTCCAACATCGCGAAGGAATCAATCTGACCTTTATGCCTGCCATTGTGGAAGCCACCACCAAAGCTTTGACAGATTTCCCAAGAGTAAATTCTTCTGTGGAGGGCGTCCGGATTATTCAAAAGAAACGGATTAATGTAGGTGTGGCGGTTTCGCTCAATGATGGAAATTTGGTGGTGCCGGTTATTAAGGATGCCGATAAATTAAGTTTTAGCGGATTGGCATTGTCTGTGGATTCTTTGGCAGCCAAAGCCCGCCAAAATAAACTCACTTTAGACGAAGTGCAAGAAGGTACCTTTACCATCACAAACTATGGCTCTTTCAAAAATATTATTGCCACGCCGATTATCAACCAGCCCCAAGTGGCTATTTTGGGTGTGGGCTATATTGAAAAAAAACCTGCTGTGGTGGAAACTCCCGAAGGCGACATGATTGCCATTCGGCACAAAATGTATTTGTCTTTGTCTTTCGACCACCGCATTATTGATGGGGCTTTGGGAGGAATGTTCCTGAAACGCATTGCCGATTATTTGGAACATTGGGAAAAATAAATTTAAACGATTAGAATTTTGTACGCCATGAAAAAATATGATATCATAAACACCGATAAGGAAACCCTGAAACGATGGTAC
>JAVBMO010000068.1:0-15831 GCA_031552355.1 Bacteroidales bacterium
TTTTTTTGTCGTATTCCGCCAAAATCCATTGAGAATCAAGAAAGCAATTATAGGTATTGATTCCCGATAAATTGTCCCGAATGGTGAAGGATAGGTTTTTGTTTTTTAATTTTTCGCCTTTTTTTTGTTTAAATAAAGGCTTTATGGTAGGCGCTGTGGTATCTATGGCAATGGAAAATAATCCGAATGTTTTGGGTTTTGCCACCAAATAATTGCCTTGTAAGGAAGTAGACTCTACAGAAATACCTTTTTCTATAAAAACAATAACGGCTTTTTCTCGCAATGACTCAGGGATAGATTTTGCAGAAAGTTTTAATGTGTAGGCTTTGTGCAAAGGAACATTCGAAAAATGAATTTGATGACACAAAGGCAGATACTGTTTAGATGTTTTTTGCGTTGTATTGTATTTAAAATCAATACTTTCGTAAAGAGAAAATGCTTCCGTCTGAATTTCGATGTTGTTTTGTTTGAATAAATTGGCTTTGTCGAAATAAAAAGAATTTTTTAAAGTTGTTTTTGTAGAGACAGTTTTGGCCATTGCTGGAGGTGGAACAGCCTGTAAATAAAAAGTATCCACACTTTGGTTTCCTGCAAAATCCGATGATTTGACAAGCACCTGAGAGATTTCTCCCTGTCTAAACGAGTAAATGCCGCCATTTTTTACTTCTTTGTAAATAGCAGGCATGGCGATGTAGGCTGGAAGTTTCGTGAGATAAAACCGTTTGCCGGTTTTCTGAAATAAAGGATAATCAATCATGGCATTCACATAACGTGTGTCTTCAAAAAGAAAATCTTTGATACAATGAGAATAAACACACACTGAATCAATAAGAACTTCTAAAGAATAAATCCCTCTTCCGCCCAAGGAGTTACAAAGGTTATCAGTACTTGAAATTCCAAAATAAACATCTCCGGAAACTTGTAGAGTATCGCCTTTGTAAAATGATTTCATGGTTTTTTGAGGCGCCCGTTTCTTCGATTTGCTTCCTTTTTTCTTGGGCGAAATTTTCTGAGATACAGGTTTGTCTGTCAGAGGGATGCTTAGGTTTTTGTTATTGATAAAAGTACTTTTATTTGCCGGATAAATGCGAATTTCGTTTATTTTTGGTGAAATGCTATCACAAAAATTAAAGCCAAAAAACAAAGGATTTATCACCCGGTCGTTTTCTGTTTTCCTTATTTCAAAATGCAGATGAGGACCGCCGGAAGAACCTGAATTTCCACTCAAAGCAATAAGCTGATTTTTTTCTACAGGCAAAGTAGAAGATTCAACAGGAATATCAAATTCAAAAGTCCTGTTTTCGTATTGATATTTTTCGACAAAGGTGGCAATTTCTTCTGAAAATTGTTCCAAGTGCATATACACACTTTTGTAGCCATTGGGATGGTTGATATAGAGTGTTTTCCCACCACCTGTAGCCGAAACTTTTATCCGCGACACATACCCCTTGGCAACACTATATACAGGGATTCCTGTAATACCGTTTGTTCTAAAATCTATGCCCGAATGAAAATGATTGGGGCGTAATTCGGCAAAAATACCCGAAAGCCCCATATAATTTTGAAAGGGGAGATCGAAATAATTTTGCGGATAGTCTTCCTGTGCAAAAAGGATATTTGGCAGAATCCCCAAAGATAAAAGTAGTATTTTAAAAAAGTTTTTTGCAGTCATGGAAGTCTGTTGTTATTTGGTGAAAATGCAAATTTCTTCCCGAAATTCGGGAAGAAATTTGTTATTCTGTATGATAAAAATTAATAAACCTGTTGAGCTACCTCTTTTACGCTTTGTGTAGCCATCATGGAATAAAAATGGATACCGGGAACATTGCATTGTTTTAATTCTTTGGCTTGTTGGGCGCACCATTCAACCCCAACGATACGCACTTCTTCCTCAGTTTTGCATTTACGCAATTCCGATGCAAAGGCTTCAGGAATGTCCACGTGGAAAATTTTGGGCAAAACGTTCAACTGGTTTGCCAAAGTAATAGGTTTTAATCCGGGAATAATTGGGATGGTAATGCCTTCGGCACGACATCTTTCGACAAAAGAAAAGTATCTTTCATTGTCAAAAAACATTTGGGTAACAATGTATTCCGCTCCAGCTTTCACTTTTTCTTTCAGCCAAAAAAGGTCGGAATCCATATTGGGCGCTTCTTCATGCTTTTCGGGATAACCGGCTACGCCATAAGAAAAAGGTGTTGGCAAAGCTTCCATTTTGCTATTATCTAAGAAAAAGCCCCTGTTGAAATCGTTGATTTGGTGTTGCAGATCAATGGCGTTGCGATGTCCGTCGGCTGCCGGTTCGTAGCTTTTTTCGTGTTTGGCTTTGTCGCCGCGAAGCACCAATAAATCGTAAATACCTAAAAAATGTAAATCAATTAAAGCGTATTCGGTTTCTTCTTTTGTGAAACCTCCGCAAATAATGTGCGGTACAGAGGGAATTCCGTACTTACTTTGAATGGCCGCAGCCGCAGCCACAGTTCCCGGCCTTGTCCGTTGGCTTATTTTTTGAAATAAACCGTTGGGCAAAGTCTGGTAAATGGATTCGCTCCTGTGCGTTGTTATATTGATATATTTCGGATCAAATTCCCGAAGAGTATCTATGGTGTTAAAAAGCCTGTCAATACTTTTCCCTTTTAGGGGCGGAAGTACTTCAAATGAAAAAATGGTTGATTTCGTGTTTTTTATAATATCTATTACGCTCATGGTTCTACTTTGTTCATTTCTGCAAAGATAACAATTTTCTGTGAGAGTTCGTTCTAAGTAGTTTTTAAAACGAAAATGCCGCCAATTGTACAATTGGCGGCATTTTCGTTTATTTTCAAAGAAAAACTATTTTTTCTCGTATCCATTCATTATAACTTCTATGCAACGGCCTTTGGTAACAAATTCTTTTGCAAACGCGCTAATGTCTTCAGGTTTTAGTTTATTCATGATTTCGTCAAAAGAATCAATCATGTTTAAATTTTGTAAATAGATGTTGGCAAGAGAACTACGCCAGAATGAATTTTCATGAAGGTCATCTTTCCGTTTTTTTACTATAAATTCTTTTACTTTATTGAAATCTTCGATGCGAGGCGTACCTTCGGCAAAAGCTTTGAATTCCTTGTGAATAATATTGTTCAGATATTCACTTTTGTCGGGCGAAGTCTCAAAAAACATTCTTATCAAGCTTTCACCTTTTGGATATTTGGAAATTGTATTAGAGACATTTACACCATAGGTTCCGCCTTCTTTCATACGTACCTTTTCAGTATAAACAATATCCAAGATTTGGGAAAGAATATTTAGTTTAATGATATTTTCCGGTGTGTAATCCAACTGTGTTACATAGTTATCAATAATCGTTGCTTTTGTTGTTTTTAATTCTTTTTCAAACACATTTGAATAGTTTTCTTTACGTATGGAAAGGTCAACAGTCATTTTAGGTTCTTTGTAAGTCGTTCCGGCAAGTCCACCGATGTACTTTGCAATAAGCGGTTTCATTTGTTCGATGTCGATATTTCCTACTAAAAAGAAAGTGAAACCTGCTGCATTTCCAAAGCGGCTTTTGTACATTTCAATGGCTTTGGGGTAATTCACATTGGCAAGATCAGAACTTTCCAGCCTTTTAAAGAAAGGATTGCTTTTGTAGAGAGCTTGGTTTAAGCTGTCGCCAAATACAGTAAAGGGATTCCCTTCTGCACTTTGCAAAGTGGCTTTTTTGCGGTTAATGAAAGAAGCGTAAGCGGTTGAATCTATGCGTGGTGCCGTAAAATTCAAATACAATAGTTGCAACATGGTTTCAAAATCGGATATAGTAGAGTTGCCGGATCCTCCTTCTTCAATAACTGAAATAGAGGTGTTTACAGAAGCAGATTTTCCGGTTAAGGCTTTTTTAAGGCTGATGGCATCAAAGTTACCCCAACCACCGATACTTGCCAAATCGTTTATTAATTTCAAAGAGGCATATTCTTTTTGAGGCAATTGGGAAACTCCACCACTGCGCGAAAATGACATTAGAATTTCATTGTCTTTGAATGTTGTAGGTTTTAAAACAACTTTTGTTCCATTGGAAAAATATAATTCGGTGGTACCCAATTTTTCGTTTTTACTTTCTTTTGTAATTTTTCCGGCAACAGGCATTTTGCTTATCAAAGGTTCGTTGATAACATTGTCTTTGTAAGGTTCTAATTTTTGTTCGGAAATTTTATTGAACAAATCTAAAACTTCAGCTTTGCTTGGATAGCTTACATTTTCTTTTTCGGGGCCGGTAATATTGATAACTACATTTTCTTTCCCAATCAAGCCTTTAAAATATTCGTTGATGTAACTAACAGGAGTAGCATTTGCCAATTTTTGAACAGCAGCATATTCATCTTCAATGCTTAAAAGTGTTCCTCCTTGTGTAAAATAGTGGGCATACGATTTGCAATAGTTGTCTGATTCAACATTATCACGTTCTTTATAAGCGTTTTCATAAATTTTCAGGAAAGAAGTTCTGGCTCTTTCATATTCAGATTCTGTAAATCCATATTGTTTCAATCGTTCAACTTCTGTCAAAAGTCCCACAAAAGCGGTTTTTGTAGTACCTTCTTTACAAGTAGCCTTAAAAGAAAGGGCATCCATGGTTTGAGAGGCTATGAATGTGCCATCATAAGTAAAAGCTCTTAGGAAAGGGGGATTGGCTTGTTGGGCTATTTCGCCAAATCGACCACGCGTCATAATGCTGTATATTTTTCTGACATAGTCTTGTTGTACATCCAAAATAGTTCTTGACAATTCCAAAGATATAGGTTCATGCTTAAAACAAATAGTAACATCTGAAGCAGAGGCTTCGTTGTCAGTCAGGATAGAGATGATAGGTTCTTTGTTGTCAGGAACAGGGTAGTAAATACGTGGTGCAGGATTTACGGGTTTGGGAATGTCTGCAAAAATTTTCTTGATTTTTGCCTCAATTTGATCTACATCAATGTCTCCCACAATGATAATGGCTTGTAAATCGGGGCGGTACCATTTATGATAATAGTCGCGAATTTCTTGGTATTTGAAATTGTCAACAACATCCATACTGCCAATGGGTAAGCGGTTTGCATATTGGCTTCCAGGATAATTTTCTTTCAACATTTTAGACGTAATTCTGTTGTTGGCATCATTTCTGGTGCGCCATTCTTCATGGATAATTTTTCTTTCTGCATCTATGGCTTTTTCTTTAAGGCTGATAAACCCTGACCAATCGTGAAGGACCAAAAGACAACTGTCAACAATGCCTTCCCGAATTACGGGAACATTGGAAATATTATACACAGTTTCGTCGAAACCGGTATAGGCATTCAAGTTTTCACCGAATTTTACTCCAATGGTTTCCAGATAGTTTATCATGGTTTTTTCGGGAAAGTTTTTAGTGCCGTTAAAAGCCATATGTTCCAAAAAATGGGCTAAGCCTGATTGAGCGTCGGTTTCCAAAACGGAACCTACAGCTTGTGCAATGTAAAAACTTGCATTTTGTTTAGGCTTTTCATTGTGTCGGATAAAGTAGGTTAAACCATTATCCAGCTTTCCATATCTTACTTTTGAATCAATAGAAAGCGGTTCCAATTTTTGTTGAGCAAAGGAAACAACCGGTACAATTATCAGCCAAAGGAATAGCAATGTACTGTTAAACAGATGTTTTTTCATTTTTTTTATTATTTTACAATATGTAACAAAAAGTAAATTTCTTTCGGCAAATTTACAGTTTTATTTACGAACTAACAAAAAAGCTTCCTCATTTGAAAATGGGAAGCTTTTTTGCTTAGCTCTGAATAAAGATTCTTTTAATAATTAATTTTTCTGCGTTCGAAATGAGCTTTTGGATGAAGGCAGGCAGGACAGGTTGTCAAGGCCTTTTTACCTTTGTGTACATAGCCACAGTTTCTGCAATACCATTCGGTTTCTTCGCTTTCGTCTTCAAAAACTTTTCCTTCTTCAAGGTTTTGCAAAAGTTTTAAGTAGCGTTTTTCGTGTTCGGCTTCCACTTTGGCAATCATTCTGAAACAAGTGGCAATAGGCTTGAAACCTTCTTTTTCGGCAATATCTGCAAATTCAGGATAAAGTAAAGTCCACTCTTCGTTTTCACCTTCGGCAGCAGCTTTCAGGTTTTCGGCTGTGTTGCCAACAATTCCTGCAGGATAGGCGGCTGTGATTTCAACCATTCCACCTTCCAAAAAGCTAAAAAAACGTTTGGCATGTTCTTTTTCCTGTTCTGCGGTTTCCATAAAATAACCGTAAATTTGCTCATAACCTTCTTGTTTGGCAACTTTTGCAAACATTGTATAACGGCCTCTTGCTTGCGATTCGCCGGCAAATGATTTTAATAAATTTTTTTCTGTCTGTGTTCCTTTGATACTCATAGTTTGTAAGTTTTTGGAATTAATAACCGGACTGTCTTTAGAGACTTTGCAAATATACAATTTTAAATAACCCTAAGAAGGAAGAATGCTTAAAAAGTATATTTTTGTTCTCTGTGATGAAAAAATCTTAAGATACTTCATTCTGTTCTGTTTTCCACTTATTAGGGGTAGTTAGTTCTTTTTCTTTGAAGTATTTTACAAAAGTGGTATAGCTGCTGAAGCCGCATTCTTCGGCAATGAATTTAAGGCAAATGGAAGGCTGTTCCTGCATTTTGATTTTGGCTTCTTCGACCCTGTAGGCATTTACAAAATCGTAAAAAGAAATATTTTTTTCCTTACTCAAAAGCTGGGAAATATAAGTACGGTTGCTGCTCAAGGCTCTAGCGATGTCGTCCATGGAAAGGTCTTTTTGCAAATACGGCTTTTTCTCTTCAAAATAACCGATAAGTTTTTGAAAGAGCGATTCTGTCTTATGGGCTTGATTTTCGGAAGTTTCCTCTGTCTCTTTATTTAAAAACGCCAAACTTTTGTACGGAAATAACCAACTAAAGAAAGGGATGTTTTTCGTATTCAGAACAAATGAAATCATGTAGTTTTCAATAAGTTCCGGATTAATTCTATAACTATTGTTTAAGCCTAAATAAATAATGAATCCTAAAAGAATTTCGAAAATAAAGATAGGGATAATGGTTTTTTCGCCTGTGAGCGGAATAAAAGCATAGAGGAACGCAAAAAGAATAAACAAAACACCTATATAGATAATGGCCCGTATGTTTAACTGTTGAGCATTGGAATAGTTGTTTTTCAGGAATTTCGTAAAATCAAAAACGAGAACTTTGGTATATAATGCCAAATAGATAATTGTCAAAGCCGTCATCGTAATTTGAACGGTCAATTGCAAATCATAAATAAGGGCATAAGGCACTATTTCTTCTGAATTCCAGAACGATATTGAAATTTTTTGGCGTATGGCATCGGGATACGATAAATAAGCAATCAGGTAAATGGTACCCAATACGGCTGCCGGCACAAGCAATGGCCAACAGCGTTTCAAAATTAACTTCAAAGGAAAGATAAGCGAAAGTACGGCAAAAAATAACACTGGGTCGTGCAACAACAACGCGTAGGAATCTATACTTTCGATAAAAACCTGAAAAGAGCTGGGCGGATAATAACATCCTGCAATGGAAATGTAAATAATTGCCCGGATGATTAAGAATAATCCGAACAACTGCAAAGTGAATCGTCGTTTATTTTGTGGCGAAAATAGCAAAAGTACACCTAATGTGCACAAAACAAAGAAAGGGCAGACAAGAAAAAAAAAGGATAAAGTCATGGAGTTCAGTTGTGTTTGGGGAAGATAAAACATCTCTTTGCAAAAGTACACAATATTTTAAATATAAAAACACTATAAATCACCTGCAAATCATCTTTTTGCATAGATTTCGCCAATGTATAGGAAATATTTTGCCAATCGGTCTATTTTAATTGTAAATTTGTATCTTTGCTTAAAGGTTTATAGAAAAATGGAGAAAATTGTTTTTGCCACACAAAATCCTCACAAAGTAGAGGAGATATCTGCTTTATTGTCACCAACCGTAGAAATTATAGGACTTTCGGAATTAAATTTTTCGGGCGAAATTCCTGAAACAGAATTGACTTTAGAAGGCAATGCCCTGCAAAAGTCTTCCTTTATTCATGAAAAATTCGGGCTGAATTGTTTTGCCGATGATACCGGCCTTGAAATTGAAGCCTTGAACGGCGAACCCGGAGTATTTTCGGCTCGCTATGCCGGCGAAGGTTGTAGTTTTGAAGACAATATTCAAAAAGTTTTGAAAAAACTTCAGGGCGAAAAAAATAGAAAAGCCCGTTTCCGGACTGTTATTTCATTGATATTGAACAATGAAAAATTCTTTTTCGAAGGCGAAGTAAACGGACATTTGCTGGAAGAAAAACACGGAGAAAAAGGTTTCGGCTACGATCCTATTTTTGTTCCCAACGGCTATGAACAAACCTTTGCCGAAATGCCACTGTCTTTGAAAAACCAAATCAGCCACCGGGGAAAAGCGGTGCAAAAGTTGATTGAATTTTTGCAGAAAAGATTTTAAGAATGAAGAAGTTTTAAACAATTTCATTTTTCATTAAATAAAGATTTTATGTTTGAATTGGAACAAGAAATAAGGACAAAGTTTGTGCAAACCATAGCGCAGAATATGGCTGTGGCTGCACGTACAGCGCCTAAAGCCCGCGGCTTGGATTCTTTACAAATAGGAATTGTAAGTGGTGAAGAATTGAATAAATTAGCCGAAAAAATGAATGAAATAGGCGAAGCTAAAGAAATGCCTTTCTTTTTGCGCGATGCCTTGAATATTGAAAATTCGGAAGCGGTTTTGCTTGTTGGTACTTCGTTTTCGCCAATCGGGCTTAATTGTGGCTATTGTGGTCACCCGACCTGCAAAGAGAGTACCGAAAAAGGGAAAAACCTTTGTTTTTTCAATGCACATGACATGGGAGTGGCATTGGGATCTGCAGTTTCTGTGGCTGCCAATGCCAGAATCGACAACAGAATTATGTTTTCCGTAGGTTTTGCTGCAAAGGAGCTTGGATATTTTCCCAATTCCAATGCTATTTTAGGAGTGCCGCTTTCGGTAAACTCTAAAAATCAATTTTTTGATAGAAAATGAACAATCAACCCGATATAACGTTTTTTTGCTCCGGAATCGAAGAATTACCGAGCATAGCAGATAATATTCTGGAGAATTTTGAATCCGAAAAAGTTTTTGCTTTTTTTGGTGAAATGGGCGCCGGAAAAACCACTTTGATAAAAGCATTGTGCAGAATTTTGGGTGTAAAAGAAAATGTTTGCAGCCCAACATTTGCACTTGTTAATGAATATTCGGCGGAAAGCCATAAAATATTTCATTTTGACTTTTACAGGATGAAATCGCCGGAAGAAGCGCTGTATATAGGTTTTGAAGAGTATTTGTATAGCGATGAATACTGTTTTATGGAGTGGCCCGAACGTATAGAACCCCTATTGAAACGGGATTATATTGCTATTGAAATAGAAGTTTTGGATACCTCGAACAGAAAAGTAAGCGTAGGTTTACGAAAAGTTTAGAGACATTTCAAAAATTTTGAATTTTAAATTAAACAACCGGAGAACAACAGAAGTATATTGCCTTTGGCAAATGAAAAGCATGTAAATTTTGTTTGAAAAGAAATTGTTTAAATTTCATTGCCGTCTGCTTTAGCTGACGGATTTTAAGTTGTGAAAACATTTGGGGCTTTAGCCCAATTAAAAAAGTGAAAATTTTCGGCTAAAGCCGTTTTAGTTTGGTTCATATTTTAGACCGTTGCTTAAAAGCAACGGCAATGACTGATACGATTTACAAATTTAAACAGTTACTAAAATCCAAAAATTGTCATTTTTATGGAAAATCATCGGAATAAATTTCTAAAACAAATGTAGTTTATGGACTCAAAAGAAATTTATTGGGGCAAAGAGCTCGAAGCGCTACTGCCTCTTGAGAAGCAACAAGCCATTGGCCTGAAAGGAAAATCTGTATCCATTGGGCTTGCCAAAGAAGATGGCGAAAATGAAATGCGAGTGGCTCTAACCCCTGCATTGGTTTCGGTTTTGGTGGCTTCCGGTTTTTCCGTAAACGTGGAAAAAGAGGCCGGAAAAGAAGCCCATTTTAGCGATGAAAGTTATGCAAAAGTGGGAGCAAAAATTTGCGAAACCGCCAAAGAAGTTTTTTCTTCCGACATTCTTTTCAAAGTTTCGGCGCCTACACTGAACGAATTATCTCTGTTGAAAGACAAAGCTTGCTTATTTTCCACCCTCGATATTTGCAAGCAACCCAAAGAATATTATCGAATTTTGTCTGAAAAGAAAATCACAGCGCTTTCCTATGAATTGGTCAAAGACAAAACCGGCGGATACCCTTTGCTGAAAGCCATCAGTGAAATTGTAGGGCAACGCCTCCCTTTTATTGCCACACAATGTTTGTCGAACGAGAAATACGGAAAACGGATTATGCTGGGCAGTGTTGCCGGAATTATCCCTACCAAAGTGGTCATTGTCGGCGCAGGCACTGTGGCATCCTATGCCGTCAGGTATTTAATCCATTTGGGCTGTGACATCAAAATTTTCGACGATTCAATCCGTTGCCTCAGACGGCTGGAAGATTTTACCGGCCGATCCTTAGCCACCTCCATGCTCTATTCCAACAGGTTTAAAGAATGCATAAAAGAGGCCGATGTGATCATTTTTGCAAAATACAGCAAAGAGGCAACTTCTGCATGGATAATCACCGAGGAAATGGTACAGCAAATGTCCGAAGGGTCCGTTATCATCGACGTGAGCATAGACCAGGGCGGCGGCGTGGAAACTTCCGAAGCCACAACCCTTAAAAAACCTATTTTTGTAAAACACGGCGTCATTCATCATTGTGTGCCCAACATAGCCTCCTCCATTCCCAAAACGTCGTCAGAAGTCATCAGTAATTTTTTGCATCCTTTTTTTGAATTTCCATCTTTGTTTGCCGATATCAAAACTTTGCTTTTGGCGCATACCGGATTGAGGAGCGGAACCTATGTCTATCAAGGAATTCTTACCAATTCGGTGATTGGACAGCGGCATGGCATAAGTAGTCAGGATATTCATTTATTACTGAATAGCCAGTTGGGATAAAAGACATTTTATTAAAAAAAGATTTTGTTTTGTAAAAATCTGTATATTTGTCAAAGTTTGTTTGCATCAATATTTAATATAAAACCAAAAAAATTATGACAACACAACCCATAGACCCACAAGCATTGAAAAATGCACAGACCTGGTTAGATGGTAATTATTCCGAAGAAACCAAAACTGCTATCAGAGAAATGCTCGAAAACAACCCTACAGAATTGACGGATTCTTTCTATCAAAATCTGGAATTCGGTACCGGAGGTTTGCGCGGCATTATGGGCGTAGGAACCAATCGCATGAACGAATACACCGTATCGATGGCTACCCAGGGCCTTGCCAACTACTTGTTGCAAGCTTTTCCGTTAAACACAAATCCCAAAGTCGCCATTGCTTTCGACAGCAGAAACAACAGTCAGGCTTTTGCCCGAATTACGGCAGAAGTTTTTGCCGGAAACGGCATCAAAGTATTTTTGTTCGAAAGTTTGAGACCCACGCCGGAACTTTCTTTTGCCATCAGACATTTGGGATGCCAAGGCGGAGTGGTGGTTACCGCTTCTCACAACCCCAAAGAATACAATGGCTACAAGGCTTATTGGAACGACGGCGGACAATTGGTAAGCCCACATGATAAAAATGTTATCCAGGAAGTTCTGAAAATATCGTCTGTCGATGACGTGAAAAGAGCTGCCAACAGCCCTTTGATTGAAATTATTGGCGAAAATATTGACAAAGTTTATATTGACAAATTGAAAACATTGTCCCTGTCGCCTGAATTGATAGCCAAGCATAAAAATCTAAAAATTGTTTATACGCCTTTGCATGGCACCGGAACGAAGTTAGTTCCCAGAGCTTTGAAAGAATTTGGTTTTACGGAAATCATTCCGGAAGAAGTCCAATCTGTTCCCGATGGAAATTTTCCTTCAATACATTCGCCAAATCCTGAAGAAAAAGCTTCTTTGCAGATGGCTATCGATAAAGCCAAACAAACCGGCGCCGACTTGGTGTTGGCCACCGACCCCGATGCAGACCGCGTTGGTGTGGCTGTGCGCAATTCCGAAAATGAATTTGTGTTGTTGAACGGAAACGAAACCGCTTCGGTTTTGGTGTATTACGTTTTGCGCAAATGGAGTGAAAACAAGAAGCTGACCGGCAAGGAATTTATCGTAAAAACCATTGTAACCACAGAATTATTGAAAGAAATTGCCGATTTCTACAAAGTGGAATGTTTCGATGTTTTAACCGGTTTTAAATTTATTGCTGACAAAATTTTGGAATTGGAAGGCAAAAAACAATTTATTGTCGGTGGCGAAGAAAGTTACGGCTACCTGATTGGCGATTTTGTCCGCGACAAGGATGCGGTGGCTTCATGCTGCATGATTGCTGAGGCAGCGGCATGGGCAGCAGAACAAAAAAAGACCATTTACGATATTTTGACAGAAATTTATTTGCAATTCGGCTTTTTTAAGGAAAATTTATTGTCTATTACTCGTAAAGGAAAAACTGGAGCAGATGAAATCAAACAAATGATGGTTGATTTCAGGAATAATCCGCCCCAAAGCCTTGGTAATTCAAAAGTGATTTGCATAAAGGATTACCAAAAACAAATTTCAAAAGACGTTCTTTTAAATACGGAAACCCCTATAAATCAGCCAAAATCAGATGTTTTGCAGTTCTTTACCGAAGATGGAAGCAAAATTACCGTTCGCCCTTCGGGAACAGAACCCAAAATTAAATTTTATTTCGGCATGAAGACGCAATTAACAGACAAACAAGAATATAAAGAGAAATTAGCGGTATTGGAAAGCAAAATAAATTCCATTATTAAGGAAATGCAATTACAATAAGCGTTTTTTTTGGAGAAAATTTTGTCTTTTATATTTTGATTAACTATAAAATATTGAATTAGAATAAAGATATTGGTGAGGAAAATAAATTTTTAAGAACTGCGTTTTGTATTTGTTTTTTAAAATGTAATTTTGCAAACCAAAATAATAGAAATAAATAACAAACAAAAAAAAACAAAAAAATGAAAAAAGTAAAATTTTTAGCAATGGCTTTAGCAGCCACAACATTGATTTTCGGTACAACATCTTGTAAAAAAGATGACGAAAAAACAGAAGCAAGTTTAACTGTAACACAAACAAATAATGCAAATGGAGATTATGTATTTCATGTAGATTGCCGTGCAGGAAGTGTAGATTTGGCAACTCTTACAGTAGTGAATGGCACCACTTATGCTGTCGATACAGCCGGCAAAACTTGGGATGCAGGAAGCACTTCAAATAGTGTAGGAAAAATCTCAGGAAATGCTTATGTGAAAGATATTACTTTTTCTAAAAGTGCAGCTTCTAAAGAATTCAGATTTACTTTAACTGATAAAGATGGAGTTGCTATTACTGTTACAAAAACAGCAACAGATGTTACTACGGGCGAAATCAGTACTTTTACAGCTACAATATTAGGTGCTCAAAGCAACAATAATACAGGAAGCTCCTTTGCTGCTACTACAGGTGCTGTTTATACACAAGCTAATGCTAAAACAAATGCAACTTTAGTTGATATGATTTACTACTTCGGTTCAACTAATGCAGAATTTATTTCTCCAAAATATACAAGCACAAGCACTTTTTCTGCTTATGTTGAAGGTTGGGCAAAATTAAACGAAACTAAATTTACAGGAAAATTAGCATCTGTAGATTTTGATGGAATTACAAATGCAAATGGCATTGCTACAGTTGTTAGTACTCCATCTACTGACAAAATCGATCAACTTGTTAAGGGAGATGTTTTTGGATTTAAAACAGAAGGTGGAAAATTAGGTATTGCAAAAGTAACAGATGTAGTTACTGGTGCAACCGGATCTATCACAATTGATGTAAAAATTGCAAAAAACTAAAATAATATTTTTAGATTTTTAAAAAGCGGTTGTTGAAGTTCTCAACAACCGCTTTTTAATATATAACATTGTTCTAAATAAGTTAATTTTCAAAATTAAAGGTTAAATGAAGTCTTTTTCGATAATAAAAATTGTACTATTGGTATTTCCTTTGCTTTTTGCAGCATCCTGTACAAAAGAATATATAGAAAATGAATATATCACCAATGTTACCAATATAACTAATCTCTATACCAGCGAATACTATTCTAATTTTCTTTCTACCCAGCAAGAAATCAAAGAAGATATTCGCCCTGTCTATCTAAAAGCAGGAGATACCGTGGCTATTATTGCAACTTCCAATGCTGTAACCCAGAGCGAAGTGTCCAATGGAAAAGCCATCCTCGAAAGTTGGGGTTTAAAAGTGGTGGAAGCAGATAATTTGTACAATCAGGATGGGCGCTATGCTGGAACTGTTGCAGAACGTGTAGAGGGCTTGCAAAAAATGATAGACAATCCGAATGTAAAAGCATTGATTGCCGCTCGTGGCGGATATGGCTGCGCCCAAATTGTCGATAAAGTAGATTTTTATCCATTAGAGAGAAATCCTAAATGGATTGTGGGTTACAGTGATTTAACCGTTTTGCATTCCATTGCAAACAACAGAGGCTTGGAAACTATTCATGGAGCAATGGCAACCAATTTTTCTAACGAAACCAGTGTCTCCAATCTTAAAAAAGCCTTGTTCGGCAACTATCAGGAAGTTTCTATAATCAAAAATTCAGATTGTATTGAAGGAACTGCCGAAGGGCGTTTGGTGGGAGGAAATCTTTCTATCATTTACAGCTTATGCGGCACTTATTTTGATTATAATACAAAAAATGCCATTCTATTCATCGAAGAAACCGGAGAATATTACTACGCAATAGACCGCATGTTGACAAATTTGAGATTAAGCGGAAAACTTTCCTACCTGAAAGGTGTTGTAGTTGGCCAATTTACCAATGTTACACAAGGTTCGGACAAACCCTTAAATGAAATTATTTTGGAAAAAGTACGGGATTTAGGAATCCCCGTTATGTATGGTGTACAGGCAGGACATGGTTCCCCGAATTTACCATTGTATATGGGACGCCCTGTAAAATTGGAAGTAAATAGCGAAAAAGCAGTGCTTACATTTCAATGATAGGAATTTTACTCTTTAAAGACTTCATAACAAGAAAGTTTATCGGAAGAAATTTTAATAAATTCCCACAACCATCCAAAAATTATTTAAAAAGATACCACAATTCTTACATTTATAGCGTTGTTTATCTATTTGGATAGCCATCGAATGACATGCAAACTTCCACATGACCAACATCTAATTTTCTTAGTTTTTCCCATAATAAAAAAGTTTATTGAAATTCGTTTCAATAAACTTTCAGAAATACCAATGATAATATAGGTAAAGTGTGTTTTTACCAACTATTTTTTGCATCATCACCTTATTTTGAGGAGGTTTGAAATACTATATCAAACTAAGACTTCCGAAATCCGATAATTATGATTTCTTCAAAAAGCAAGTTTTCAAAACAATACTGCTTCCTTCGACTTTACAATCCACTTCGCCGGGGTTTTCCGTCAGGCGGATATTTTTCACCTTGGTTCCTTGTTTAATAACCATTGAAGAACCTTTTACATCCAAACTTTTGATAACGGTAACGGAATCGCCGTCGGCTAAGATATTTCCATTACAGTCTTTGACTACAAAGGTATCTTCCGCTTCTTCGCCTTCCACCCATTCGTGGCTGCAATCGGGACAAACATACATTGAACCGTCAAAATAAATATTTTCCAATCCACACAGTGGACATTTTGTAACTTCGCTCATTATGATTTCTAAATTTAGT
>JAVBMO010000164.1:0-7029 GCA_031552355.1 Bacteroidales bacterium
TCTTTTTTGCAGGCTTGCGAAAAATAAATAAGGAAAGAGTCGTTGTACTTTTGCAGCCATTCCACTGCATTTTTTTCGCCGTCAATGGCATTGCTCAATACGCCCAAAACGCCATAATTATTGGCAAAAAGCCACTTCAAGGCTTCTTCGTCGCCACGAACGGCATTTGAAAACGCGGCCAATTCGGGATAGCCGTTTCCCAGCAAAAATTTAAAAAAATCCTTCCGCCCTTTGATGGATTGCATCAAGGCTAAAAGGATTTTTTCATCATAGTTCAATAACATGGTTATGCACGTATTTTAGCACCTAATTTTTCTTCAAAATTCTTTGCCAATTTCGACATTACGGATTCTATCTGTTTGTCGGTAAGGGTTTTTTCTTCGTCCTGCAACACAAAACTGATGGCGTATGATTTCTTGCCTTTTTCTATTTTGTCGCCTTCGTATATATCGAATAAACTTACCTTTTTCAGTAAATGTTTTTCGGTTTCATTGGCCAATTTCAAGAACGATTCAAAAGAAACTTCTTTGTTCACGACCAACGCCAAATCACGCTTTACTTCGGGGAATTTGGGAAGTTCGCGGAATTCCACTTCTTTGTTCGGCAGGTTTTTTAAAACCAAATCCCAATTGATCTCGGCGCAAAAAACTTCTTGCTTGATGTCGAATTTTTGCAACAATTTGGGATGTAAAACACCAACCGTTGCCAAATATTTACCGCTATCTTTGTGTTTGTAAGCCACCGCATTTCCGAAAGTCGTATTTTCTACTGTTTCCTGTGCATATTTCGACAAGTCGATGCGCAAACGTTTGAAGATACGTTCTGCATACGATTTCAGATAATAAAAATCGGTTTTAGGCGATTCCGTTTTCCAGTTTACCGGATTTTGCAAGCCCGTCATAAAAAGGCACAGGTTTTTAGTTTCCTGATATTTTTGAGTAACCGAGCTTTTTTCGTCTGCTTTGGCATTCTTTTTATAGATTTTGCCAAATTCATACAGTTTTTGATTGGCAATTTTCCGGTTCAGGTTATAAGCAATCACTTCCAATCCGCTATAAACAAGCGTTTGCCGCATGACAGACAATTCCTTGCTTAAAGGATTTAAAATTTTCACAATGCTTTGTTCCTCAAATTCAGGATTGTTTTCGTAATATTCAGCCTTGGACAAAGAATTGTTCATAATTTCCGAAAAACCATTGTCGGACAACAAATCGGCAATGATGTTCTGGATTTTTTCGGGATTCGGCTTTTTGGTATAAGACAAACAACTGTTCAACTGCTCGCCTATCTCTATATTATTGTATCCGTAAATTCGCAGGATTTCCTCCGTTAAATCGCAAGGACGCGTCACATCTACTTTATTGGTGGGAATACTTACCAATAATTCATCTTCGGATATTTTCTTAAACGGCATTTCCAAGGAATGAAGGATATTTTTTACCATTTCCACCGGAATTTCTTTTCCGGCAAAGGCATTCAAATTCTTCAAAGAATATTTGATTTCCTTATTGACAATGGATTCCGGGTAAACATCAATAATTTCCGAAGCAATTTCGCCTCCGGCCAATTCTTTTATCAGCAAAGCCGCACGTTTCAACGCATAGATAGTAATATTGGGGTCGCCGCCACGTTCATAACGGAACGAAGCATCAGTTTTCAACCCGTGAAGTTTCGACGTTTTGCGAATGCTTACAGGATTAAAATAAGCGCTTTCCAAAAAGACATCCGTGGTTTGTTCGTTTACACCCGATTTCAAACCGCCAAAAACGCCTGCAATACACATGCCACCTTCAGTACTGCAAATCATCAGTTCCGTTCCGGCCAAAGTCCGTTCCACTTCGTCCAAAGTGGTGAATTTTGTATCTTTCGGCAATTGTTTTACAATAACTTGCCTGTTGGGAATTTGGCTTGCATCAAAAGCATGCAAAGGCTGCCCCATTTCCATCAACACAAAATTGGTAATGTCCACAATATTATTAATAGAGCGAAGGCCGACGGTTTTTAATTTATTTTTCAACCAATCGGGCGATTCTTTTACAGTAATTCCTTTGATGGCAATTCCACTGTAACGGGGACAGTCCACCGTGTTTTCAACTTTTACGGTGAAAGGCAAAGTGGTATTATCTACTTTGAAATTTTCTACCGAAGGATATTCTATTTTCAAAGAAGAATTTTGGCGTACATTCAAGGCTGCCAACAAATCGCGAGCCACGCCCAAATGCGAAGCAGCGTCGGAACGATTGGGCGTAAGCCCGATTTCCAAACAATAATCATCTTCGATTTGGAAATAATCTTTGGCCAACATTCCCACTTTGGTTTCTGGATTCAAAACCATAATGCCGTCGTGCGAATTCCCCAATCCCAATTCGTCTTCGGCGCAAATCATCCCTTCGGAAGCCACGCCCCGGATTTTCGATTTTTTGATTTCAAAGAATTCGGTTTCGGAAGTCCAAATTTTGGTTCCCACAGTAGCCACCGGAACTTTTTGGCCGGCAGCCACATTGGCGGCACCGCAAACAATTTGCAAAAGTTCGCTTTGTCCAACATCTACTGTAGTTACTTTCAGCCGGTCGGCATCGGGATGTTTTTCGCAGGTTTTCACTTCGCCGATAAGCACGCCCTCCAAGCCGCCTTTCACACTTTCTATTTTCTCAATCCCTTCCACTTCCAAACCTGAAAATGTCAGCAAGTCTGCGGTTTCTTCGGGCGACAAACTACAATTTGTATATTGTTTTAACCAATTATAAGATATTTTCATTTTCTCTATTTATTTTAAGTAAAGTTCAAATTTAGACAAGATCTACATGATTCACATGTTATTTCCCTTTTAAAAGGGAATCCATCAACTTATTGAATTCCGCACATTCGTATCGATGATTATAACGAGTTTCCACTTCCTGTTTGGCTTTTTCCGCTTTGCGCTGAATTTCCGTTTCGTTCTGCAAAACTTGCTTCATTTGTTTTGCCAAATCTTCGCTATTGCGGACTTCAAAAAATGTTCCTAAATTCCCGTTGTCGAGAATTTCCACAGAACCTCCGGAGCGGCTTGCCAACACGGGAACGCCATAAGTCATGGCTTCCAAAGTAACCATTCCGTAAGTCTCCCCATCAGTAGGGATTACAAAATAATCGATGGCGCCAAAAAAGTTTTCAATTTCGTTGGTGAATGGACGAATCATCATCTGCTCCTCTAATCCATTTTGACTAATGAATTGTTTGATTTCCCCGAAGTAATTGTCCGTTGAATTTCTAGTAGGCTCGCCAACAACCAATGCATTGACTAATATTTCTTGCTGTTTAAGTTTTTGGATAGCTTCCAGCAAAATATGCTGATTTTTAAGCCTGTCTATTCGACCCAAAACTCCAAACAGAGCCCTGCCTGTATTTTTAATTTCAAAAAAGGCTTTAGCGGCTTCCTTCGTTTTTATTTTCGCTTGAAGTTTTTCCACATCCAAACCCAAAGGAATCACATGTACTTTCGACTTTTTGATGTTTGTCCTTTGTTTGGTTTCTTCGGCCAAAGAATGCAAAGGCGAAACCCATGCATCTAATTTTTGATACCGAAGTGTGTGGATAATATCTTTTTTATTGATTCCGACCCTCATGTGTTGCTGGTAAATCAATTTGATTTTGCCGCAGGAAAATGTTTTTATCCACGCCCCCAACGACATATCTTTGTTATCGACAATCAACAAACAGTTTGTTCTCAAATCCGACAAACGGTTTTTCAATGTCCATGCGGTTTGCAAAGGAAAAGATTTTGAAGGTTTTGGGAAATATTCCGTTTTTACAAAACTTTTTCCGGCAGCCGAAGCCAATGGTGAATCTTTTACACAAAACAAAACCACCGAGTTGGTTTCCGACAACCACTCCGCCAAACGAAGAGTATTCATTTCGAGCCCACCCCAACTTTTCGATGCACACAATATTATAAGATGATGTTCCCTTTTTGTCATATTTAATTTTCAATTTCCGGATTTAACACCATGTTTTGGGGACGTTTGTGTTTCCACCTTTTATGTGACCACAACCAATATTCAGGCTTTTCGACAATTGCCTTTTCCAACATTTTCAAACTCGTTTGCGTTATAAATCCATCCGTTTCCTGCGAAGGATTGTCTGTTATTTTTTTGATTTCAAACGAATACCAACCTCTTTTTTCTTTTTTTACTTCATAAAAAAACACAGGATAATTGTATTTCTTTGCAAAATATTCCGGCCCAAAAATAATTCCCGACTCCTGATTCAAGAATTTCATCCAATAACTTTTTTGGGGATTCCCAGTCGATTGGTCGTTCAACATCATGTAAACAGACAATTTCTTCTCCGTTTCGTATGCTGCAAACTTTTCCTTTACATTATCGGCATCAATAACCTCTGTTCCATAGCGCGTTCGAAAAAATGTCAAAACCTTTCCAAAACCTTTATTCGAAAGAGGTTTACCAACGCCTATTCCGTGGTGTTTAAACTGCATGGCCAGCGACAAAACCATGTACTCCCAATTGTTATAATGTCCGGAAATAAATATTACACTTTTGCCTCGTTCATAACATTCATTGATTATTTCAGGATTTTTACAATAATAACGTTTCATCACCCCTTTCCGGGAAAGACTCAACATTTTAAAGGCTTCCAAAAATAGATCCGACAAATGATGATAAAATTTCTTTGCAATGGTTTCTATTTCTTCTTTTTCTTTATGTGGAAACGAATTGGACAAATTCATCAATACCACATCCTGCCTGTATTTCGCCACATTTTGCAAAACAAAACATAAAAAATTGGAAATAATGTACAAACATTTCATCGGAAGCAATGACAATGGCACAAATATACAGTAAAAAAGAAGTTTGTACATTGAGTATAGATTCCTCTTGTGTTTGTAATTTTGGCTGAACTTTTGGCGATATCAAACGTTTCTTTTCAAAAGTTCAGTTCTTTTGATATGACAAAATTACGGATTTTTTAAGACTTGAAAAGAAAGTCAGAGAAATGCACCGGATTTTTTACGTTCAAGCATTTACCTTTTTGAAGAAAGGCGCCATTTTTTCAAAATAAAGTCTTACCTTAGCACTCTGAAAAATTTGAATTATAAAACAAAACACATAATCATTAACCTTTTAAATATCCTATTATTATGAGCGAGATTTTAAATTTAGAGCCCAAAGTTTTGTGGAAAAATTTCCACAGTTTGACACAAGTTCCCCATCCTTCAAAAAAAGAAGAAAAAATTCAGGCTTTTATCGTTGATTTTGCTAAAAGTCACAATCTGGAATATGTGAAAGATGCCGTTGGCAACGTAATTATTAGAAAACCTGCCACTCCCGGTTTTGAAAATAAAAAAGGTGTTGTTTTGCAAGCCCACCTTGATATGGTACCTCAAAAAAATGCAGATACCGTTCACGATTTTGAAAAAGACCCTATCCAAACTTTTATTGATGGCGAATGGGTGAAAGCCAAAGGCACCACTTTGGGCGCCGACAACGGCATTGGCGCTGCCGCCATTATGAGCATTTTGGAATCGAAAGATGTTGCCCACGGCCCTATTGAAGCGCTACTTACCTGCGACGAAGAAACCGGCATGACAGGCGCTTTTGGTTTGCAATCCGGCTTTTTAAATGGCGATATTCTGATGAATTTGGATTCCGAAGATGAAGGCGAATTGTATGTTGGTTGCGCCGGCGGCGTGGACGTAAACATCACGTTCCAATACACTCCCGAAGCGGTTCCCGCCAACATGAACGCTTTTGATTTGAAAGTTACAGGCCTTTCAGGCGGACACTCCGGTATGGACATCATTCTTTATAAAGGCAATGCCAACAAAATTATTTTCCGCTTTTTGCGTATTGCAACCAAAAAATACGGTTGCCGCATGGCCGGTATCGCCGGTGGAAATATGAGAAACGCTATCCCTCGCGAAGCCTTTGCTACTATTTTGGTTCCTACCGACAAAGTGGATGCATTGAAAAAAGAATTGGCCAACTTTACAGAAATGGTACAAGCTGAATTGGTAGCCAAAGAATCCAATATTCACATAAGCCTTGAGGCAACTTCGGCACCTCAAAACGCTTTTTCGGAAGAATTTCAAAATCGCTTAATCAATAGTATTTATGCTTGCCCCAATGGCGTTGCCCGCATGAGCGATTCCATGCCCGGCTTGGTAGAAACTTCTTTGAACCTGGCTATCGTAAAATCCGAAGGGAACGAAGTGAAAGTAGCCTGCCTATTGCGTAGTTCTGTGGACACTGCCAAATTCGACCTTGCCGAAATGGTGGCTTGCGTTATGGAATTGGGCGGCGCACAAAAAATTTCTTTCGATGGCGCTTATCCCGGCTGGAAACCCAATATGGATTCTGCCATTTTGAAAGTGATGCAAGACGTTTATCAAAAAATGTATGGCAAAAAGCCTGAAATCAAAGCCGTACATGCCGGTTTGGAATGCGGACTTTTGGGTGGCGTTTATCCTAACTGGGACATGATTTCTTTTGGCCCAACCATTCGCAATCCACACTCACCCGATGAAAGAGTGAATATTAAAACCGTAAAAATGTTTTGGGATTATTTGTTGGAATGCTTGAAAAACGTTCCCAATAAATAATTGCTTTCCTATTTAATTAAGGGAAAACATTCCTTTTTAAGTTTGAAAAAATGCCTGTATGTTTTATTTCATGCAGGCATTTTTTAAGTGTCGTGTAGCGACAAACATTCATCATTCATTGTTAAAATACATTTTCAATTTATTTGACACAGAGAGCCGCAGAGAAATTTTGAATTCAAAATTTTGAATTTTAAATTAAACAGCCGGAGAATACAGAGGTATTTTGCCAAAGGCAAAATCAAAAATCCTGTAAGCTGTTTACCTTTTGTATTGTTGATTTGGTTATTTGGAAATCAATCCTGTCCTAAATAAATTTTAGCGCATCTGGGGTATCGCATGAATAGTCCCTTTTAGCCTATATTTTAATGAATTTAGAAAAGAACCCCCTGTATGTATTTTGGTACTAGATCGGGCGGTTCCTCAAATGGCTT
>JAVBMO010000155.1:0-7680 GCA_031552355.1 Bacteroidales bacterium
AAAAATAACCAAATAAAAATGAAAGTTTTAGTTTTAAATTGCGGAAGCTCTTCCATAAAATATCAGTTGATAGACATGTCTAACAACAGCAATGTGTTGGCAAAAGGTTTAGTAGAACGTATCGGATTGGAAATGGGTGAATTTACCCACAGTGCACAAAATAAAGACAAATACAATGTGCAAGAACCTATTCCCAACCATACAAAAGGGATTGACTTGGTGTTGAACGCTTTATTGGATTCCAAGGTAGGTGTTATTTCCGATATAAAAGAAATTTCGGCTTGCGGACACCGTGTGGCGCATGGTGGCGAAACCTTTAAAGAAAGTGTTTTGGTTACCGAAGAAGTAAAATCTGCGATCAAAGACCTTTGCGAATTAGCGCCTTTGCACAATCCTGCCAACTTGGAAGGAATTTTGGCAATGGAAAAACTGATTCCGGGAATCAAACAAGTGGCCGTTTTCGACACGTCTTTCCACCAAACTATGACCGAGGAAGCTTTCCTTTATGCCATTCCTTACGAATGTTACGAAAATAAAAGAATACGCCGTTATGGATTCCACGGAACAAGCCATAAATATGTTGCCCCAAAAGCAGCTCAAATTATTGGCAAAGATTGGGTGGATTTAAAAATTATCAGCTGCCATTTGGGTAATGGTGCTTCTATTGCCGCCATTAAAAACGGAAAATCTGTTGATACTTCCATGGGTTTCACTCCTGTAGAAGGTTTGATTATGGGAACCCGTTGCGGTGATTTGGATTTGGGAGTATTGTTATATATTGCCGAAAAAGAAAAATTGGATTACAAAGGCATGAACGATTTGATTAACAAAAAATCGGGATTGGCAGGCATTTCGGGCGTGAGTGCCGATATGCGCGACCTTGAAGCCGAACACAAAAAAGGAAACAAAAGAGCAACCTATGCTTTGGAAATGTTTTCTTACCGTGTGAAAAAATATATTGGCGCTTATGCAGCAGCCATGGGTGGAGTGGACATTATCCTTTTCACCGGAGGTATTGGCGAAAACGGATTGATGCAAAGAGAAGAAATCTGCAAAGGCTTGGAATTTTTGGGCGTTGAATTCGATGCAGAATTAAATGCTCAAAACAGAGGCAAAGATGCCGTAATTTCCAAACCTTCTTCAAAAGTAAAAGTACTTTCGGTTACCACAAACGAAGAATTGGTAATTGCTACCGATACTTATGAAATTGTAAAATAGTACAAATTAAGCATTGCAATAGGGTTGTTTGACTATCCAAGCAACCCTATTTTTATTTTAGATATGAAATGATATTCTTTCGTTAAAAATGATTATCTTCGCAAAAAAATAAATATTATGACAAATTTCGATATAATTGTTGTTGGAAGTGGCCCCGGGGGCTACGTAGCTGCTATTCGCGCAGCTCAATTGGGATTCAATACCGCTGTTGTGGAAAAAGAACGCCTTGGCGGCATTTGTTTGAATTGGGGCTGTATCCCGACCAAAGCCTTGTTGAAAAGTGCGCAAGTTTATAACTATTTGATGCATGCCGAAGACTATGGTGTAGATTTAGCCGAAAAACCACAGGCCAACATTGAAAAAATGGTTCAACGCAGCCGTGGCGTTGCCGACACCATGAATAAAGGGATTCAGTATCTTTTGAAAAAAAACAATGTAACGATTATTGAAGGTTTTGGCAAGCTAAAACCCGGCAATATTGTAGAAGTAAAATCGGCGGAAGGCGAGTTAGCGGACTATTCTGCCAAACATATTATTTTGGCAACCGGTGCACGTTCACGCCAATTGCCGAATTTGCCGCAAGATGGCAAAAAAATCATCGGCTACCGTGAAGCCATGACGTTACCATTTCAGCCCAAATCGATGGTTGTGGTAGGTTCCGGCGCCATTGGCAGTGAATTTGCTTTTTTCTACCAATCCATAGGAACGGCAGTAACTTTGGTGGAATTCCTTCCTTCTATTTTACCAAACGAAGATTTGGATTCTTCAACTCAAGTAAACCGTTCTTTCAAAAAAATGGGCATGAAAACCATGTCTTCCGCTTCTGTGGAATCTGTGGATACCACAGGCGACATTTGCAAAGTATCGGTTCAAAGCAAAAAAGGTGTAGAAATCATAGAAGCCGAAATTGTTTTATCTGCCGTGGGTGTACAAACCAATTTGGAAGGCATTGGATTGGAAGAAACCGGAGTGAAATTTGAACGCGGAAAAGTATTTGTGGACGACTTCTACAAAACCAATATTGAGGGAGTTTATGCCATTGGCGACATTGTTCATGGCCCTGCTTTGGCACATGTGGCTTCGGCAGAAGCTTTGGTTTGTGTGGAAAAAATTGCAGGACAAAATCCTTCGCCGGTCAATTACGGAAATATTCCGGGATGTACTTACACTTCACCCGAAGTAGCTTCTGTAGGGCTTACCGAGAAAGCTGCCGAAGAACAAGGCTTGGAATATATTATTGGTAAATTCCCTTATACCGCTTCAGGAAAAGCTACTGCATCGGGAAGCCGCGACGGTTTTGTGAAAATCATTATCGACAAAAATACCGGACACATTTTGGGAGCTCATATTGTTGGCGACAACGCCACAGAGATGATTGCCGAATTGGTGGTGGCGCGTCAAAATAAATTGACTGCAAAACAAATTATGCATTCCATTCATCCGCATCCCACACTTTCCGAAGCCGTAATGGAAGCCATTGCCAATGCTTATGGAGAAGCAGTTCACTTATAAAATTGAAAGTTGAATTTAATTAATAATGAATAATTGAACAGCAAAAAATCAAAATGTGGAAATTGTTTTTAATTTTCAAATGAATGTAATCCGGCTGTTTAATTCCTAATTCAAAATTCGTAATTCAGAATTTAAATAAACTATTAATGGAAATTACAACAACGCCTATTGAAGGGCTTTTAATCATTCAACCCAAAGTATTTGAAGATGCCCGTGGGTATTTTGTGGAAACTTTCAATGTGGAAAAATTGAAGGCTTTGGGAGTGGAACTTCCTGCTTTTGTACAGGACAATGAATCAAAATCGGCAAAAGGTGTTTTGCGGGGGCTTCATTTTCAAAAACCACCATGTGCACAAGGGAAATTGGTTCGAGTAATATCCGGCGCTGTGTATGATGTGGCGGTGGATATCCGCAAAGATTCAAAAACCTATGGACAGCATTTTGGTATCCGTTTGGATGAGAAAAACAAAACCCAATTTTGGATACCGCCCGGATTTGCCCATGGCTTTGTAACTTTGGAAGAAAATACCGTTTTTGCCTACAAATGCACAGGATGTTACAATTCCGCAAGTGAAGGTGGTTTGCTTTGGAACAGTCCCGAACTGGGAATTGACTGGAAAATAGAGAATCCACTCCTTTCGGACAAAGACAAGGTATATCCGACTTTGAAGGATTTTGTTTCGCCTTTTTAAATAATACAAAATAGCCTCTAAAACCCCTGGTAAATGAATTTTTGCTGGGGGTTTTTATCAAAAAAGAAAATAGAAAATGAACCCTCAGATTTTTCCATACCAACCCGAAGGAGAATATTATATTGACGAAGGTTGTTATATTACGGAACTTTTAAATTCGCCGGAAGATGAATCGGTTTCCATAGCCCGGGCGCGAGTACTTCCCGGAGTTACAACAGAATGGCACCGGCTGAAAGATACCACCGAACGCTATATTATTTTGGTGGGAGAGGGGATTGTGGAAATCGGCGACTTGCCGGCGCAAAAAGTAAAACCCAACGATGTAATCTTAATTCCACCATTTTGTCACCAAAGGATAACCAACACAGGTTCATCGGATTTGATTTTCTTGGCAGTTTGCAATCCACGGTTTAAATCGGAGATTTATGAAAATTGTAGGGATAAATAAAAGGCCTCACAAGTTTTGATATTTGCAAGGCCTTTATTCCGGAATCAATTTTTTAACTAAGATGCTACAGAAATAGAAAGCACTTTAAAATTACCATTAATTGATAGTGGATTTGCCATCAAATTGAAAATATCTACAACACTCAATCCTTGTATCATCTTTCTATCTAAAGCAAATCCCGAGAAACTACCACTTAGAGAATTTGCAGAAGATGCATTATCTAACGTAATTGTCCCTTTGTAAAAGATATATTGTTGATCTGTACTTGTTGATAAGACAATCGTATTCTCAAGAAGACCAGATAAATTCATATTAAATAATGCATCTGCATCCATTTCAATACGACGAGTTCCAGGCTCTGAGCTAGATAAATATATAACCATTGCTGGCAATCCTGTTATTGATGCTGCTGTTACAGTCGTTATATTCCCAACGTTTGTTGCACTAGCTATGGTGAATCTTTGGCTAAAGATAGTATCTGCCCCATTGTTAAGGACAACATTCGCATACTGGATATCGCCTAAAATATCTCCGGCCGTATCTTTTATTTCATCTTTTGAACAAGAGGAAAAGCTAAATAGCATTCCTACCACTCCTAATAATAACAATAATTTTTTCATGCCTCTAATTTAATTTATAATAAATTGTTTTTGAATTATTTTTATTCCTTTATTTGATTAGATTTTTTATGCAAAGGTACATATTAAAGAAAATATTCTAATGAGAAGACAAAAAAAACACCAAAGAAAACGTTTCTTTGGTGTTTTTTCTGCGTAAAATTAGTTTTTAGTTTGGCAATGTTCCTTTTATCTCAATAATAGTTCCCTCAAAACTTCCGGAAACATCATATTTTTTGCCTTCTAATACCTCTTTTGCTGTTAATTCTTTTTGCCACAAAACAACTTGTCCTGTAAAAGTCCCTTTTGTAGAACTTCCAAATTCTTTTACATCAATAGAACCATTTATCATTACATAGCCTTCATTTTCATTTTTATACAAAGCTACTGTACTTTTTGATAAAGATTCGATATTCAAATTTATGAAATCATCTTCTACGATGTTTACATCATACGGTTTTACTTCATTTCCATTGAAAGCAATAAATAATTTCTCCCCATTTTTATTGTTTTCTAGATCGGTTGTGTCAATTTGTGCCGTAGCTGAAAGAACAGTAAGTGTTTTTCCGCTAACTGTATCTATTGTGCAAACGCCTCCGGTATAAGAGAATTCATGTTTAGTTCCATCTATGGTAATTTCAGATGGGGATTCCAATGCCTTTAAAATATCTTCTTTTGTGCAAGAGAAAATAGTAGCTACGGAAACAAATAACAATGAGAAAAATGCAATTTTTTTCATAATTTTAAGATTTAAGTTATTATTTGATTTGGGTATATAAGACTCACTCTTTTGCAAAGATAATATCAAAACAATGAAAGTCCAAATAGATTTATAAAAATTTTACATTTCAAAAATAAAATCCATTAACCATTTATCGTTTTACATATTGGTTTTCGTAGTATTTTTGATAATCACCGGAAGTTACATCGTTTAACCATTTTTCGTTCTGCAAATACCAGTCAACGGTTTTCTCCAAGCCTTCGGCAAATTGCAAAGAGGGTACCCAGCTCAATTCTTTTTGGATTTTTGAAGAATCAATAGCATAACGTAAATCGTGTCCGGCACGGTCTTTCACAAAAGTAATCAGTTTTTCGGATGTTCCTTTTTCACGGCTTAATTTTCTGTCCATGATTTCACACAAAAGATGAATCAGATCAATATTTGTCCATTCGTTATGTCCGCCAATATTGTAGGTTTCCCCGTTTTTGCCTTCAAAGAAAACTTTGTCAATGGCTCTGGCGTGATCTACCACATAAAGCCAGTCGCGGATGTTTTCACCTTTTCCATATACGGGAATCGGTTTGTTGTTCTTTATATTGTGAATGCACAAAGGAATCAATTTTTCGGGAAATTGGTTGGCGCCATAATTATTGGAACAATTGGTAATTACAATTGGGATTCCAAATGTATGATGATAGGCTCTTACCAACATATCTGAACTGGCTTTGGACGCGGAATATGGGCTGCGAGGGTCATAAGAGGTGGTTTCAACAAAGAAACCTGTTTCGCCTAAAGATCCATAAACTTCGTCGGTGGAAACATGGTAAAAACGTTTCCCTGCCAGATTTTCACCCCAAATGGTACGAGCGGCATTTAATAAAGTAACCGTTCCAATAATATTGGTATTGATAAATTCCATTGGGTTGGCAATAGACCTATCCACATGCGATTCGGCTGCCAAATGGATGATTCCTGAGGGATTATATTTTTTGAAAATTTCCTGAATGGCTGCGGCATCGCAAATATCGGCTTTCACAAACTCGTAATTCGGTTTGTTTTCCACGTCGGTCAAATTTGCCAAATTTCCGGCATAAGTTAATTTGTCGAGATTTACAATTTTTATGTTTGGATATTTTTCGACAAAAAGGCGAACCACATGAGAGCCAATAAATCCTGCACCTCCAGTAATTAAAATAGTTTCCATAACGTTTTATCTTAATTGGTTTTTATACATTTGAATGGTGTTTTCAATTCCGTAATACAAAGCGTCGCAGATCAAGGCGTGCCCAATGGAAACTTCCAAAAGTCCCGGAATTGTTTTTGCGAAATAAGCCAGATTTTCCAAGCTCAAATCATGTCCGGCATTTAAACCTAATCCCAATTGTTGGGCGCGTTCCGCTGCCGTTTTATATTTAGAAATAGCGTCCTCTCTATTTTTTAGGTAATTTGCCGCATAAGATTCCGTATAAAGTTCCACACGATTGGTTCCGGTTTTCAGCGCTCCTTCAATCATTTCGGTGTCGGGATCCACAAAAATAGAAACACGGATTCCTAGAGACTGAAAATGAGAAACAATTTCTTTGAGGTATTCCTTATGTCGAATGGTATCCCAACCAGCATTTGATGTGATGGCATCGGGCGCATCGGGCACCAAAGTTACTTGCGCCGGTTTTACATCACAAACCAAATCGATGAAATCTTGAGTAGGATTTCCTTCTATATTTAATTCTGTGGCAATGTGGGTTTTTAAATCTCTAACATCATCATAACGGATATGCCGCCCATCGGGACGTGGGTGAACTGTAATTCCTTCAGCGCCAAAACGTTCGCAGTCCAAAGCAAATTTAAGTACATCGGGTAGATTTCCTCCACGCGCATTGCGCAAAGTGGCGGCTTTATTTATATTTACACTTAGTGTAGTCATTCTTCCTTATTTTAATCCGCTGCAAAGATAAGGCTTTTCATAATAATTTGATAAAATTTTTGGTTTCCAGAATGTTTTTTATCGAAACAAAAGAAAACGTGCATTTAATTTGCACGTTTTGCTTTTTACAATCAAATTTCTGTGAGGGATTAATACGAATTTTCGTTTTCGGCAACTTCTTCTATATTGATTTTCTTTTGGGTCAGTTTTTTCCAAGCCCAATGAATATAAAGCAACACAAAAGGAATAAACAACGACACCACAGACATAACCGACAAGGTAAAATAGCTCGAACAACTGTTTTCAATGGTCAGTGAATGTTGCAGATTGTAAGTTGAGGGGTAATAAGCCGTGTTGTTGTATCCAGCAACTAATAGTAACGAAAAGACAACAAATACGGTTCCCAAACCGCTAATCCAAAAACTCCATGAGGGTTTTGCTTTTTTCAGGAAAGGATAAATAATTCCAAATAAAACTGCCACAACGCCGGTTAGAAAAATGGCTGCCACAATAGGCATTTCCAAGAAATTGGAAAGATATTTATACTT
>JAVBMO010000011.1:0-5046 GCA_031552355.1 Bacteroidales bacterium
TTCGGCAGGTTTGAACTATTATTACTTTATTTCTACTTGTATTACGATTCTTCAAATGCTTATTATTCAAAAATTTGTTAGCGAAGAAAAATTAGAAGCAAGAATCAAAGCCAACAGCCAAAAACCGGTAAAAAAATCGAAATTTATGGAACGGCTTGAACAAATGCAGAAACAACAAGAACAAATGGCAAAAAATCGCCAAAAAATAAAAAAATAAATGTTTAACCTTAAAGTAAAATGTTATGTTTCTTATAGTTATTGCCGTATTTGTAATTGGCTATGCATTGATAGCCCTGGAGCATCCTCTTAATGTCAACAAAACAGCGACTGCCCTCATTTTAGGCGTTGTTATTTGGACACTTTACGCTTTTGCCGGAGAATCTATTTTTTCAGTAACCGGATATGGCGCCAATTTCGAACATTTTAAATTACTGAATCCGGATAAAGGCTTTATGGATTTCATTACAAAACATGAAATGATAGAGCATCTTGGCGATATTTCAGAAATTTTGTTTTTCCTATTGGGCGCCATGACCATTGTAGAAGTGGTGGACCAGCACAATGGTTTTGCCATTATTACAGACAAAATATCAACTCAAAGCAAGTCTAAACTTTTGTGGATTCTTAGTTTTTTGACATTTTTCCTATCAGCAATTTTGGATAACTTGACAACGTCTATCGTTATGTGCGCTTTGTTGCGCAAATTGATTGCCGACAAACAAGATCGCTGGTTTTTTGCCGGAATGGTAATTTTGGCAGCAAATGCCGGTGGTGCATGGTCGCCAATAGGTGATGTTACCACAATTATGTTGTGGATTGGCGGGCAAGTATCGGCAGTTAATATTATTTTGAAGACATTTGTTGCTAGTTTGGTTTGTATGGTTGTACCTTTGGCAATCATTTCTCTTAAGATGAAGGGTAATGTTGTGCGTCCGTCTTTGTCTGCGAACACAACAGATTGTGAATGTGAAAAAGAAGCATTGCCTCGTAGATTTAGCTCGTTGGTTTTTTGCATAGGAATAGGCGGATTGCTGTTTGTTCCTATTTTTAAATCTGTAACACATTTGCCGCCTTATTTGGGAATGTTGTTTTCGCTTGGCGTACTTTGGGTGGTAACGGAATTGCTTCATTACAAACATCCCGAACGTTGCCGGACTTATACTTGTACAAGCATTATCAGCAAAATAGATACTCCAAGTATATTATTCTTTTTAGGGATTTTGTTGGCAGTGGCCGGTTTGCAGTCCATGGGGCATTTGAGTTTGCTCTCTAAAACTTTAGATTCTGCTTTCCAGGGAAATATCTATGTGGTAAACATTCTGATAGGGCTTTTGTCGTCCATTGTTGATAATGTGCCTTTGGTGGCTGGTGCAATGGGTATGTACCCTGTATCTGTGTACCCAATGGATCATACTTTTTGGGAATTTTTGGCCTATTGTGCCGGAACCGGCGGAAGTATCTTGATTATTGGTTCCGCTGCCGGAGTAGCTGTAATGGGAATGGAAAAAATAGATTTTATTTGGTATTTGAAAAAAATATCTATTTGGGCTTTATTGGGCTATTTCTGTGGTGCAGTGGTCTTTTATCTTATGCAAATGTTCTTTTTTGCATAATTTCGAAATCATATAAATGCATAATGTCTGACCATAAAACCACAATTATATGTTTTTTGTAGTTATTGCCGCATTTATAGTGGGTTATGCTTTGATAGCCCTTGAACATCCTATCAAAATCAGTAAAACGGCTACGGCTCTTTTTCTGGGCGTTACCATTTGGGTATTGTATGTTTTTGCCGGCGAATCCATCTTTTCTGCTACAGGGTTCTTTGGCAATTTTGAACATTTTAAGTTGCTGAATCCCGACAAAGGATTTATAGATTTTGTAACAAAGCATGAACTTATGGAGCATCTTGGCGATATTGCCGAGATTCTGTTTTTCCTGATGGGCGCCATGACGATTGTGGAGGTGGTGGATCAGCATAATGGATTTCAAATTGTTACCAATAGAATTACTACCAAAAACAAGTCGAAATTATTGTGGATTTTGAGTTTTTTCACATTTTTCTTGTCTGCCGTTTTAGACAATATGACTACAGCCATTGTCATGTGTGCTTTGTTGCGCAAATTGGTCGCCAACAAGCATGACCGTTGGTTCTTTGCAGGAATGATAATTTTGGCATCCAATGCCGGTGGTGCATGGTCGCCCATAGGTGACGTTACTACAATTATGTTGTGGATTGGCGGACAAATATCAGCGGTAAATATTATTTTAAAAACATTTATTCCAAGCTTGGTTTGTTTATTGGTACCGCTGATCATTATTTCCTTTAAAATGAAAGGCGATATTGCAAATCCCTCTTCGCAGGCAAACATAATAGATTCTGAAAAAGTTGTATTGCCTCGCAAAATCAGTTTGTTAATATTTTGCATAGGAATAGGCGGATTGTTATTCGTTCCTGTTTTTAAATCCGTTACACACCTTCCGCCTTATTTAGGCATGCTGCTTTCGTTGAGCGTACTTTGGATTGTTACCGAATTGCTTCATTACAAACATCCTCAACGTCGCGCATACACTTGTACAAGCATCATCAGCCGGATTGATACGCCGAGTATTCTTTTCTTTTTAGGTATTTTGTTGGCCGTTGCCGGGCTTCAATCCATGGGACATTTGAATTTGTTGGCGCAAACTTTGGATAAAACTTTCCAGGGCGATATTTATGTGATAAACATTCTGATAGGCCTTTTCTCTTCGGTTATCGACAATGTTCCGTTGGTGGCAGGGGCAATAGGTATGTATCCATTGTCGGTTTATCCGACAGACCACTCGTTTTGGGAATTTTTGGCTTATTGTGCCGGAACCGGCGGAAGTATTCTGATTATTGGTTCGGCTGCCGGTGTGGCCGTAATGGGCATGGAAAAAATAGATTTCATTTGGTATTTGAAGAAAATATCCCTTTGGGCATTGTTAGGTTATTTCTGCGGTGCAGGGACTTTTTATCTCTTACAAATGCTCTTTTTTGCATAGCATATTAAGAAATTTGTACTTATCTAAGTGGATTTGAATGAATTTTGTTCATCAAATCCACTTAATATTCAATATTCGTTCTGTGGAACCACTTACACTATTTGTCGACATTCTTTTGCCGCTCAGCCTGCAAGGGTATTATACTTACCGGGTTCCCCGTGAATATAATTCGCAAATAAAAGTGGGGCAAAGGGTGGTTGTGCAATTTGGCGGAAAACGGATGTATTCGGCTTTGGTCCGAAAAATCCATCAAAATCCACCGAAAGATTACACTGTAAAATACATCTATTCTCTACTGGACGAGGAGCCTGTTGTCGAAGAAAAGCATTTTCTTTTTTGGGAATGGATTGCCCGGTATTATGTTTGTCCGGTGGGAAATGTAATGATGGCGGCGCTTCCTTCGGCTTTTCGCTTGGCAAGTGAAACCATGCTCACTATTCATCCCGATTTGGATACCAACACCACTGAATTATCGGAACATGAAACGGCTGTTGTAAATGCTTTGTTTCAAAAAAATACTTTATCTATTGCCGATGTGGCTAAAGTAACAGGTTTACAGCGGATTTTTCCCCTTCTGAAAACAATGATCGAAAAGAAAATCATTTTGATGGAAGAAGAATTACAGCAACGTTATGCACCCAAGATAGTACCTTGTGTAACTTTAAATTCCCTGTATTCAGAGGAAGAGGAACTGAAAAAACTGTTCGATGAATTGGAAAGCAAAAAATCGTTGGAAAAGCAATTGATGATTTTGCTTCAGTATCTAAAACTTTTGAAACCGGACGAAACCGGTGTTCAGAAATCCGAATTGCTTTCGGGCGAAAATATTTCGCTTTCGGCATTAAATACCTTGATAAAGAAAGAAGTATTTGAATTGGTGTACAAAACCGAAAGTCGTTTGAAAGAGTTTAATAAAACGGTTTCGGCAGAAAATATTTGTTTGAACGATGAGCAGCAAGCGGTTTACAATCACATTTCAGAGCAGTGGCATGAAAACCCTGTAACTTTGCTGCATGGGGTAACTTCGAGCGGGAAAACGGAAATTTATATCAAACTGATTGATAAAGTGCTGAAAGAAGGTAAACAAGCTCTGTTTTTGCTGCCCGAAATAGCTTTGACAGCCCAAATTGTCAATCGTTTGAAACAATATTTTGGGAATAAATTGGGCGTATATCATTCGCGATTCAGCAAAAATGAACGGGCAGAAGTTTGGTATAAAACCTTGGATGCGTCGGAAAATGGTTTTCAGGTTTTGCTTGGTGCACGTTCTGCCGTTTTTTTGCCGTTTCATAATTTGGGTTTGGTCATTGTGGACGAAGAACACGATACGTCCTATAAACAATACGAACCTTCGCCTTTTTACCATGCCCGTGATGCAGCCATTTATTTGGCTAAAACATTTGGCGCTAAAACTGTTTTGGGTTCGGCAACGCCTTCTGTCGAAAGTTTTTACAATGCGCAGGAAGGAAAATATGTTTTGGAAACCATGGAAAAACGCTTTGGCGGCACCTTGCTTCCCGAAGTGTTTGTTGCCGACATGAAAGAGGCGCAGGAAAGAAAAGAGATACAATCACATTTCTCTTTCTTTTTGCTGGAACATATCCGAGAAGCTTTGGAAAACAAGGAACAGGTAATCCTGTTCCAAAACCGCAGAGGTTTTTCTGTTCGTGTGGAATGCGACAAATGCCATTGGGTTCCGCAGTGTAAGAATTGTGATGTGTCAATGGTTTACCACAAGAATATTTACATGTTACGGTGTCATTATTGCGGCCACACCATGCCCATTCCCGAAACTTGCCCGGCTTGTAATAGTCCGCAGATTAAGATGAAAGGCTTTGGTACCGAAAAAATAGAAGAGGAATTAAGTATTCTTTTCCCTGAAATTAATATTGCTCGTATGGATTTGGATTCCACACGATCCAAACAGGCCTATATGCAGATTATTTCCGATTTCGAAGACCGGAAAATAGATATTTTAGTAGGCACACAAATGGTTACCAAAGGCTTGCATTTCGACAATGT
>JAVBMO010000172.1:0-6250 GCA_031552355.1 Bacteroidales bacterium
TTAAATGCACAAATTCATTTAATTTCGGTTGTTCCTTCGGGTTCTTTTTTCAAAGAATGGTTTCGAAGCGAAAAAGAAGAACGCAAAATGATACGGGACACTTCTGCTCAATTAAAAGAAATAGCCCAACAAGGAAAGAGGGAAAATGGTGTGCGGATTTCTACCAGCGTTGAAAAAGGACGTTCTGATGAAATTATTTTGGAATTGGCGCAAGAGCTTCGAGCGCAATATATTGTAATGGGGAAAAATTTTGCAGCGTCTTCTCATTCTTTCTTTTTCAACAACCAAAATATGCCGATTATAGCAAAAGCACCATGCCCCGTGGTTATTACCGGTTGTAACTTGATTAGCAGAGAGGGTTTCAAAAACATTGTGTTGCCTTTGGACTTAACCAAACAAACCACCGAAAAGGTAAAAAAAGCGCTTTTGTGGGCGCATTACTATAAGGCTGCGATACATTTAGTAGGTGTTCTCTCGACGAATATTCCGGCCACAAGAAGCCGTTTGCATTCAAAAATGGACAGAATTTGTCAACAAATAAACGCGGAAAATGCTGTTTGCAGCCGCGAAATCTATCAAAAAAGTGAAAAATCGTTGCAAGACCAAATTTTAGAGCATGTTGAAAAAGTAAATGGTGACCTCATCATGGTCATGACCCATCAGGAAAGAAGTGCAGGGGATAGCTATGTAGGTAAAGTGGCACAGGAAATTATTACCAAATCGAATGTCCCTGTGGTTTCTTACACTTCTGCGGCTATCGGTTCTATCGACAAAATCTTTGCATCGCTTATTCCGTTTGAAATCTTCTCTTCGCAAAAGAAAGCGTAATTTGTAAAACATCGAAAGGGCTAAGGATTTTGAAAATTATTGTTCCCCCTTTTCCTTGAAAAATGGGAAAAGCGGATAAAATTCATCGATTTTGAAAATTTTTAATTCTGTCAAAAAATTTTAAGACACCTTGTTATAAATACAAAAGTTCACAAAAAACGGGATTTTCATTGGAAAAATGTGTAATTTTGAAGCAGAAATCCAACAAGATGAAACCACAAAAATCCCATTTTCTTTCTATTCTTTTCCTTGCCATTTTCCTGATGTGCGGATTTAATTCTTTTGCACAGAAAAGCAGGGAAAGTTTGGAAGCTGACAAAAAACGTATTGAAAAAGAAATCAAGGCGTTGAATACAGAGCTAAACAAAACAAAGAAAGACAAAAATCTCTCTGCCAAACAACTCTCTTTACTCAAGAAAAAGATTGAAGAACGCGAAAAACTGATAAAAAACATTAATAGCCAGGTAGGCTTGCTGAACAAACAGATTGATTCTACCCAAAAAAATATTGACGTTCTACAAAAGCAAATAGACCAATTGAAGCGCGAATATGCAAAAGTCATTTGCACTCTTTATCGCCAACAGGGCTTAAACAGCCAATGGACTTTGATTTTTTCGTCCAAAAATTTTAACGATGCCTTCCAAAAACTACAGCTTTTTGAAGCTTACAGCAAATATCGCAAAGAACAGGTCAGACAAATTCAAAGTAAGGAAACGGTTCTCGACAGTGTGAACAAACAATTGGAATCAAAAAAAATAACGCAAGTGGTTTTGCTTTCGCAGGAAGAGCAACAAAAACAAAAATTAGCTCGCGAACAGCAGCAAAAACAAAAATCTTTGGCACAAATTCAAACCGAAGAAAAGAATCTGTCTCAAAAACTATCCAAGAAACGGGCTGAAGCGCAAAAGTTGCAAAAACAAATCCAGCAAATGATTGCCGCAGAAGTCCGGAAACGTCAGGAAGAAGCCCGCAGGCTTGCCGCTGCAAAAAAAGCAAAGGAAGAAGCCGAAGCAAAAGCGAGGAAAGAACAGGGCGTTTCTAACGCCACGGCTTCAAAACCTGCTACTGTAAAGCCCAAAGAAAATTACACCATGGCGGCCACGCCGGAAGAAATTGCCTTGTCAAACGACTTTATCCAAAACAAAGGGCGTTTGCCTTGGCCTACGGAAAAAGCAGCTATTTTGTCGCCCTATGGCGAATATGTGCATCCAGAATCCAAAGGGAAAAACTTCAACAACGGCATTACCTTGCTAACCGGGCACGGAAGCTCCGTACGCAGCATCTTTGACGGAACGGTAGCCTCTATAGGCACAGGCCCTAACGGACAAAAGGTGGTCATTATCAGCCATGGGGAATTTATGACGGTTTATACCAATTTGGAAACGGTTTCCGTGAAAAAAGGATCCAAAGTAAAGACCAAACAGGTGATTGGCATTGTTCATGATACCGAAGGGGAAAAACAGTCGGAAGTGAATTTTCAAATTTGGAAAGCTACTAAAAGTCAAAATCCGGCCGTATGGTTGGCACCGTTATAATTGAAAATTGAGAATTGAAAATGAAACAGCCAAAAATCAAAATTAGAAAATGTGAAGATTTGAAAATGATTGTCAAATGGTCAAATTTTCAAATCGATGCAATCCGGCGGTTCAATTCCTAATTTGTAATTCCTAATTAAAAATCATGTCCGAAGCGCTTCTTACTGTCGAAAATCTTTCAAAATCATACGGCGAAAAAGTTCTTTTTAAAAACATATCTTTCGGCCTTCTGAAAGGCCAGAAAACAGCACTCATTGCGCGCAACGGAACCGGAAAGAGTTCCCTGCTGAATATCCTTACCAACAAAATCCTTTCGGATGAAGGCAAGGTTACTTTCCGCAACGACATTAAGATTGCCTACCTTTCGCAAAATCCCGAAATGGACGAACATCTTACCATTCTCGATTATATTTTTTCGGAAGGGAACACTTTTGTCGATACCATTAAGGAATATGAATCGGCGCTATTTGCATTGGAGCAAAACCATTCTTCGCCCGAGACACAACAAGCCCTGCATATTGCCACGGAAAAAATGGACTCGCTGGGCGCATGGGATTATGAAGCCCGGGTAAAGGAGATACTTTCAAAGTTAGAGATCCACAATATCGGCAAAACGATTCATTTGTTGTCGGGTGGCGAGCGCAAAAAGGTAGCCCTGTCCAAAATCCTGATAGACCAATCCGATTTGCTTATCTTGGACGAACCGACCAACCATCTCGACATTTCGATGATAGAATGGCTGGAAGGTTTTTTGTCGAAACAAAACCTTTCGATTTTGCTGGTTACCCACGACCGCTACTTTTTGGACAATGTTTGCACAGACATTTTAGAACTTGCCGACGGAAATCTTTACAAATACAAAGGCCATTACGACTATTTTTTGGAAAAGCGCGAAGACCGCGAATTCCGACAACGCCAGGAAGCCGACAAAGCGCGGAATTTGCTCCAAAAGGAACAGGAATGGATGAGGCGGATGCCTTCGGCACGGGGAACCAAAGCCAAAGCCCGCATAGATGCTTTTTATGACCTTCAGGAAAAAGCCAAACAAAAACCCACGGAAGAAAAGAAAGAAATTTTGTTGAAAACCGAACGCATGGGCGGCAAAATCCTTGAAATTTACAATGTCAGCAAAAAGTTCGGGAATCAGCAGCTTATCAATGATTTCTCCTATATCTTCAAAAAAGGGGAAAAGATTGGTATCATAGGCCCTAATGGCGTCGGGAAATCCACGTTTTTAAATATTTTGACCGAAACCCTTCGCCCCGACACCGGAAATATCGTCGTCGGGCAAACGGTCCGTTTCGGATACTATACCCAGGAAGGGCTTCCTATGGAAAAAGACCTTCGGGTTATCGAAATCATTCGCGAAGAGGCCGAATATATCCGTTTGGCCGATGGTTCCGAGATGTCGGCTTCGCAGTTTTTGAATTACTTCGGATTTCCCTATCCTTTGCAATACACGCACTTTTCAGGGCTTAGCGGTGGGGAAAGGCGACGTTTGTATTTGTTGAAAATCCTGATTCGCAACCCCAATTTCCTCATTCTTGACGAGCCTACCAACGATTTGGATTTGGCCACGGTGGAACTTTTGGAACGCTTTCTTATGGTGTATGCCGGTTGCCTTATCATTGTTTCGCACGACCGTTCTTTTATGGACAATATCGTGGATCATGTTTTTGTTTTTGAAGGGAACGGCAATATCAAAGACTTTCCGGGAAATTACACGCAATATCGCGAAAAGAAACAGTTGGAAGAACGCCAAATTTCCCAGCAAAAGAAGGAACTGAAACCTGAATACCAAAAAGCCAAAAGCACAACCAACAAACCGACTTTCAAGCAGCAAAAAGAATACGAAGCTTTGAGCAATGAAATTGCACTACTGGAAAAAGAAAAAGCCGAACTAAACGAAAAGCTCAGCCTTGGCAATATTTCCCACGACGAACTTATCCGTTGTTCGGAACGCATCGGCGAAGTCCTGTCCCTTTTGGAAGAAAAAGAAATGCAATGGTTGGAATTGGCGGAAATCATTGAAGGCTAATGTTTTTCTCAAAATGTCATGGTGTTTGTTTAAAATTAATGCTTGTTTCTCCATTTTTAGGTAAGACTTTATGTTCTATTAAATTTTTCAATCAGAATTATCCAAATTTGTATCTTTGCTTTCTGTTTTTGCCCCCTTTCCTGTATGAACAAACGGATCCTTGCCTTAGCCATTCCTAATATCATTGCCAATATAACCGTTCCATTGCTCGGCATGATAGACATTGCTATTGCCGGACGTTTAGGCGACGAAAGCTATATCGGATCCATTGCTTTGGGTACCACTATTTTCAATTTTATTTATTGGAATTTTGGCTTTTTGCGAATGGGAACCAGCGGTTTTGCCGCCCAAGCATTAGGGGCTAGGAATTTTGCCGAAATCATGAATACGCTTGTCCGTGCCATGGCCATTGCCTTGGGAGTGGGCTTTTTAATCCTGATTCTTCAAAAACCGATTGCACAATGCGCTTTCTACTTTATTGGCGGAAGTGAAACTACTGAAAATTTGGCGCTCAGGTATTATAACATCCGTATTTGGGCTGCGCCGGCTGCGCTGGGAATTTATGCCATGAAAGGCTGGCTTATTGGCATGCAAAATTCCATTACACCGATGATCACCGCCATTTTAATCAATCTGGTAAATATTGTTCTTTGCCTACTTTTTGTCTATGTTTGGGATATGGATATTGAAGGCATTGCTTTGGGAACGGCTTTAGCTCAGTACAGCGGATTTTTGTTCCTTGTTTTCTTTGGGTTTGCACGTTATCGGAAATTAATCAGCTATATAAACTTACACGAAAGTTTGAAATGGCAAAGTATGAAAGGTTTTTTCAAGGTCAATTCCGACATCTTTTTGAGAACCCTTTGCCTAATTGCCGTTTTTACGTTTATTCCTGCCGTTTCTGCCAAAATGGGCGACGATATTCTGGCCATCAATACCTTGCTGATGCAATTTTTCACACTCTTTTCCTATATCATGGATGGTTTTGCCTACGCCGGCGAAGCTTTGGCCGGAAAACAAATCGGTGCACACAATCCCAAAGGACTGAAACAAACCATCCGACTGCTTTTCCGTTGGGGTGCCATTCTTTCGTTTTTATTTATGATTTTGTACGGATTTTTCGGGAAGCACCTTCTTTCTCTTTTCACAGACCAAATTTCTATTATCAATCTTTCTGGCGATTATTTATATTGGGTACTGCTTTTCCCTTTGGCGGGTTTTGGCGCTTTTTTGTGGGACGGTATTTATGTTGGTGCCACCGCTTCAAAATCTATGCGGAACAGCATGTATATTTCCACTGCCGTCTTTTTCGCCGCCTATTATCTGCTTTACAGCATTTGGGATAACAATGCTTTGTGGTTGGCGTTCATCCTTTATCTGGCTTTCCGAAGCTTGCTACTTACCTTACAAGCTAAAAAACATGTTTATAGGAAAGCAGAATAAATCCCTCAAAATATTTATTACTGCCATTCCTCCTAAATTAAATCCACCAAATAGTCAGAACAAAGAGTTGTTTTATGGTGTAAAAATAACAATTACTCTTTTATTTAGCATACTTTTTTAATTGCCTCCGTTTCTCGAATTTACTACCAAAAATCCTACCAAATGGTCATAGAGGTCGCCGGGGCGTTTGTAATAAATATAAATAGAATATTCATTTTCGGTTTCCATGTGGTTGCCTTCAATAACAGAGGTGTTGCTTTCGATCCCATTCACAGGTTTAAAAAGGACATGGTAATTGTAATAACCTTGTTTTAGGTATTTTTGAAAAAAATAAGCGCCTTTCCTTGCATCATATTGCATTTTGGAACTTTCGTCCAAATCCCAATTTGTAAGTTGGCCTACGATA
>JAVBMO010000059.1:0-8335 GCA_031552355.1 Bacteroidales bacterium
CGGACTTCCTTTTTTAGTAAAGGATTATTTTTGTCGCCTGCATCCATTCTAAAACCCAAGTATTCGGTATTCAAATAGGGTTGGGTGTACATTTTAATTTTTGACACATATTTTGGCCTCAACTGTCCTGTTTTGGTCAGCAGTTCGTCTTTGTATCCGGCATCCAAACTGTTCATAAAATCCAGACTCCCTTTCACAAATTCCAAAAAGGCCGTTTGCTTATCGACAATAAAATTAATAGCCACTGCATCTAAATAAGGCAACGTTTTGCCTTTTGCATCTTTTTCGAAATAATTGGGGTTTTTCAGCAAAACCATTTTCACGCCTTCTTTCCATGTTTTTAGGAAAAAAGGGCCGGTGCCAATGGCCTGGCGGCGAAAATCTTTTCCATAATACTCCACAATTTCTTTGGGAACAACGGAACAATAGGGCATTGTAAGCAGGCTTAGAAAGGGTGCAAAGGATTGCTTTAGGCGAATAATAAATGTTGTGTCATTGGGTGCAAGAAGGGCAGGTTTCCCATTTTCGAAAGCCACTTCGTTGAGGGTCCATGCTCCCGGCGAAGCCACGGAAGAATCCAACAAACGGCCTAAACTATACACAAAATCGCTTGCCACAACTGCGCGTGTTCCTTTTGGGAAAAGAGCATGATGGTGGAATTGAACGTCGGACCTCAACGTAAAAATATACTCTTTCCCATCGGGACTGATTTCCCAATGCTTGGCAATGCAAGGTTCTACCATCAATTTGTCATTAATTTGCACCAAGCCGTTATAAATTTGGCTTGTGGCCCAAATAATGGCCATGTCTTTGGCAAAAGCAGGATCCAGCGTACTTACTCCTGCCGATTCATTGTAACGGAAAACAGTCTTTCCCTTTTCAACATCATTTTTGGAACTACATGCTACAAACAACAATAAACAAAGGAAAAGTTGAAAGTGTTTATTCTTCATAATCTACCCATATTGTTTACCATTTTCAATTCTCCACTCTCAATTTTCAATTTATCAAATTTTCAGCTTATCGAAATTCTGCCCATAAACACCTTGTGCTTTGGCTATGGAAATAAAAGCCTGAGGGTCTTCTTCGTGAATGATTTCCAAAATAGCGCTGCGGTCTGTCTTGCGCGCAAGAACCAACAATACTTCCTGTTGAGCCTTTGAATACCATCCCGAAGCATTCAAAAGGGTTACGCCTCGCCCTACCTGATTGGCTACTTTTTCTGCTATTTTTTGTGTATGTTTCGAAAAAACCATAATCTGATACGACTGACGAGAACCTTCTACCACCAAATCCAAGGCATAGGCCATTACTCCCAACTGAACATAGCCATACACCACTTTTTCAATGGAATGGGAAACAAAATAAGAACATCCGATAATGAATATATCCAAAAACAAAATAACTTTTCCCGGGCTTACATTATAGTATTTGGTCACAATTAAGGCTACGATATCGGTTCCGCCGGTATTTCCCCCACGCGAAAATGCCAGCCCGACTCCGGCGCCGGCCAATCCCCCGCCAATAACAGCACACATAAAAGGTTCAAAACTGGAAGCATCGATATGATCCTGAATTTTCAATACCTGCTGGAAAAGAATAAACATTCCGGCCATAGCAAAAATGCCATAAATGGTATTGACACCAAATTTCGCCCCCAAGAGCTTTAATCCTATAAGAAAGAAAATGCAATTGATAATCAAATTGCTAATACCAATTGGGATGACCTTTCCCGAAAGGAAATAAATAATGGACGACATCCCTGTCACACCACCGCCACCGATTTCTTTAGGAACCAAAAATACCGACCATGCAAAAACATAAAGCATAATGCCCAATGTAATAATGATGTAGGACATAATGGTATGGTTTCTTTTTCTTGTTGATTTTTTCATAGATTTGTTATATTATCACTGTGTTATTTTCTACACCTTACTTCTTTCACATTAAATTCAATCTTCGAACTGTCGACCTTTATTTTGGGAATAAGTATCCATTTTAATTCAATAGATAGTATATCCTCATTCCCTGAAGAAACATTTGTTATATGGAAGGTGTATGTCTTTTCCGTTTTTATACATTTGTAGGAGGTTCCGATCAGTGTTCCGCCACCATAACTAACTTTTTTCCCAAGGAGCATATTTTTAGAAAAATCAACTGATGGCCATTCTACTTTTGAATGAGGAATATTTGAACCCTTTTCTTTCATTTGTAGCTCATTATAGGCAGAATCTGTTTCAATGAGATATTCTTTTTCTGTGTATATTATTAATGGAGCATCTATATTAAGAGGTGTAATTTCCACACAATTTTCACCTTCTTTGCAAGGTTCTACTCCAAACGTATAATCTTCACAGTCGCCTTTGCATGCAACGTATAAAAAAACACAACTCAGAAATAATAGAATTCTAATTTTCATTTATGAAATTTTATTTTACCTCTGCCGAATTTCCTTTTACCAAACCTTTATAATGCAACGATGGCGAAGGAATAAATTCTTTAAATCCCAAACTTTCCCACTTTTCGTCAATGGAGCTTATGGTTTCATCGTTCATAACTGTTGGGTTCGGCCATTGGCGAACTCCATCGCCGGATTCTTTACGGCAAGCATCCACAATGACCTGCTTATTGTCAATTATTTGAATATCCCGTCCAGGATCCACATTCCCCGCAGCATACCACAGAATATCCGGCAAAGAATTTATATCAAGTTCGTTATCCACAAAAACAATGTATTTTTTCGAAGGGAATGCAGCCTTTGCATCTTCTAAAGAATGTGTTCCTTTTTTTACCACAATAATTTTGTTTCCAATTTCTTTTATATCTGAAAACAAACTATTCTCTTTTATGTTTGTAGATTCCTGTTTTTCAAAAGCGGTTTTCCTTTCATCGGGAAATTTCACTGTGGCATCAATTCCCAATTTACTGCCAAAAGCAAACTGTGGCGAAGAATGGTCTAAAACATCCAACGGGCCTTTGCTGAAAAACAAGTCTTCCGAAATATCCACATTTTCTTCAATGGCTTGCAAAATGCTTGCAAAATTTTGAATATCTGTGTTTTCGTCTATCACCAGTATAAATTTTGAAAACATCAAGCCGTTCATTCCCCAAAGAGAATGAATGGCTTTTGCGCCTTGTCCGGCATATTCCTTTTTTATTTTCGCAATGGCAACATTATGAAATCCCCCTTCGACAGGCAATTTCAAGTCCACAATTTCGGGCAAAAGCCCTATTTTTATAGGCGATAAAAAAATGCGTTCTGTAGCAATTCCCAAGAATTTGTCTTCCTGAGGCGGAATGCCCACGACTGTTGCCGGATAAATGGCGTTTTGCCTGTGGGTGATGCAAGTTACATGAAAACGCGGATAAAAATCCGGCAAGGAATAAAATCCGGTATGGTCGCCAAAAGGGCCTTCCCAAATTAAATCTTCTTCGGTATCCACATAGCCTTCAATCACAAAATCGACATCAGTGGGAACTTCCAAATCGTTGGTAATGCATTTTACCATTTCCACCCGTTTTTTCCGAAGGAAACCTGCCAAAACATATTCATCTATTTGGTCGGGAAGGGGAGCTGTGGCCACATAAGTATAAACCGGGTCTCCGCCCAAGGCAACCGACACAGGCATCCGTTTTCCCAAAGCTTTGTATTCCCTGAAATGACGTGCCGAATTTTTGTGCAAATGCCAATGCAGCGAAGCCAAATCCTTTTCAAAAATCTGAATCCGGTACATGCCCACATTGCGAGTACCGGTGTGTGGGTCTTGCGTATGAACAATCGGAAGAGTGATGAAACGTCCTCCGTCGTGAGGCCAGCACTGTAGGACAGGCAAAATGGATAAATCGGGATTTTGATGAATTACCTGTTGGCAAGCGCCTTTGCCCGAAATGCTTTTGGGCATATAGGACGCCAAATTTAAAAGCTCAGGCAATAACTTGATTTTGTCGCTGAGGGTTTTCTTTGGACTGCTGAATTTTTTGAATAAAAGGTCGAATGAAGCGGATATTTCTTCCAAAGAGTTTATTCCCAGGGCGCTGTTCAGCCGTTTGTGGCTTCCGAAAGCATTGAGCAGTACAGGAAATTGAGTTCCGGTATTTTCAAAAAGAAGGGCTCTCCCTTCGCTTTTTACAATCCGGTCGTTGATTTCGGTCATTTACAAAACAGGGGAAACAGACGCTTTGATTCGTGCCAGTTCCCCCTGTTTTTCAAGAGACTCAACAAAATGAGCTAAACTTTTCCACATGGGATTTTATTTATTCTTTTGGTTCGCCAAGCAATTCTTTCAATTTTGTATGAAGATCTTCGCCTTTGATATCGCGAGCTACAATAATTCCGTTTTTATCAATAAGAGCATTGGAAGGAATTCCGGAAATGGCATATAATCTTGAGGAAATCATGCCGTTAAGATCCATTACTTGTGTCCATTCCAATTTGTCATCGTTAACCGCTTTTAACCAACGGGCTTTGTCTTTGTCGAAAGAAACGCCAAAAACATCAAACCCTTTGTCATGATAAGCTTTGTAAGCTGCTACCACATTCGGATTTTCTTTGCGGCAAGGGCCACACCATGACGCCCAAAAATCAATCAACACATAATTATTTTTCTCTAACAATTGAGTGAAATTTTGTTTATTTCCATTACTGTCGGGGAATTCCAAAGCCGGAGCTTTTTTGCCTACAATCACTCTTTCCATATCTTTCAATTTTCCTTCAAGATCCACTTTGTAAGCATAGGTATTTTTTGCTTCGTTACCCATGGCATCCATTACAGGTTTCAATTGTTCATATTTCATCGCATTGATTAATCTGTATTGAACAATAATAAAAGGTGCATAAATAGAGGTTGGGTTTTCCTTTACCAATTCATAATAACACTCTAATTTTTTCTTTGCCGTATCACAATCAGCAGTAAATTTTACATACGCATCATTACTTTTTGAACCGGTAATCTTTACTGAATATGGATTTGCCGATTTTTCTGCAACCGATTTCATGCTAAGCTCTATGGTTGAATTTTCCAAATAGAAAACCGCACCTGTTGGATTTTGTTGAACAGAAACAATGGCAGGACAAGCGCCCTCTACTTTTCCTGAAAATTCGAATTTCCCTTTATTAAGAAGGGTGGAATCCAATTTTAAAGTTCCGTCATTTTGTAAGATTTTTAAACGAACGGTTCCTGTTTGAAGATCGGTTACAGTTCCTTTAATTTTAAAGTTTTCGGCAAATAATGCGCCCGAAATCAAAGCCACAACGAAGAATAAAGTTATCTTTTTCATGATTTTTCCCGTTTTTTTAGTTGGTTTTTAAAAGTGTAAAATTACTCAATTTTTTGGTTACAGAAAACGTTTTACATAAATCTCTGTTCTTAAATAAAGAAAAACGTCCTGCTTCCCTCATTAAGTATTTGATTTCAAGAAAAACTTTCGCAATTCAATCAAAAAACTTTTTAGAGACATGAAAACGTATAATATCATACAATTTCTTTTTTTTAAATACAATATTTTCAATGGTTTATTGTTATGAAAAAAGAATTTTCAAGTAAACCTAAATCATCTCAAAAAAAAGTATTAACTTCGCTCACAAATTGGAGCGTATTCTATTAACCCTAAAACACAGAAATATATGGCAATTAAAGGAGAAATTGTTATTGATATTGAGCGTTGCAAAGGCTGTGCGGTATGTCTTTCGGCATGTCCAAATTCAGTAATTGCTCTATCAAAAGACGTAAACAGTAAAGGGTACAACTTCTTATGCAAAGTTAATGACGATTGCATTGGTTGTGCCAACTGCGCAATTGTATGCCCCGACGGAGCAATTACAGTTTACAAAGCAAAAGTATAAACGCATAAAAATTTGACAAAAATGGCAAAAGAACTAAAATTAATGAAAGGAAATGAGGCTGTATCTGAAGCTGCTATCCGCGCCGGTTGCGATGGATATTTCGGATATCCTATTACGCCTCAATCTGAAGTAATGGAATATCTTATGGCTGAAAAACCATGGGAAAGAACCGGTATGGTAGTTTTGCAAGCCGAAAGTGAAGTGGCTTCTATCAACATGGTTTACGGCGGCGCTGCTGCCGGAAAAAAAGTAATGACTTCTTCTTCTTCACCCGGTATGAGTTTGATGCAAGAAGGCGTTTCTTACATTGCAGGTGCGGAACTTCCTTGCTTATTGGTAAACGTTGTTCGTGGAGGCCCCGGTTTGGGAACCATCCAACCTTCACAATCAGACTATTTCCAAACTGTAAAAGGTGGTGGACATGGCGATTATAAATTAATTACCTATGCTCCTGCTTCAGTTCAAGAAATGTATGATTTCACCAAACAAGGTTTCGATATTGCTTTCAAATACCGCAATCCTGTTATGATCCTTTCTGACGGTGTTATCGGACAGGTAATGGAAAAAGTGATGGTTGACGAACAAGTTCCTCGTTGGACAAACGAAGAAATTAAGAAAATTTCTCCATGGGCAACCGTAGGAAAACCAGCTTCAAGAGGACATAATATTGTTACTTCTTTGGAATTGGAAGCCGACAGACAAGAAAAATTCAACCATAAGCTTCAAGCAAAATATCGCGAAATTGAAGCAAAAGAAGCACGCTTCGAAGCTATCAATTGCGAAGATGCAGACTACATTTTTGTAGCCTACGGATCCAGCGCCCGTATTGCTCAGAAAGCAGTAGAATTGGGAAGAGCAAAAGGTTTAAAATTAGGCCTTTTCCGTTTAGTTACTTTGTGGCCTTTCCCAACCAAACCTCTTTTTGAATTGAGTCAAAAAGTAAAAGGTATTCTTACTGTAGAAATGAGTGCAGGACAAATGATCGAAGACGTTCGTTTGGCTACTCAATGCCGCGTAAAAGTTGAACATTTCGGCCGTTTTGGTGGTATGATTCCTACACCGGGCGAAGTTTTGGAAGCAATGGAAAATCAAATTATAAAAGGATAAGTTATGATAAATACAGATATAGTAAAACCAGAAAACTTGGTTTACGAGCGTACAAAGGTAATGACTCCCAACACATTGCACTATTGCCCTGGATGTGGTCACGGAACAGCCCACCGCTTGGTAGCCGAAGTAATAGAAGATATGGGAATACAAGAGCAAACTATTGGTATTGCACCGGTAGGGTGTTCTGTATTGGCCTACAATTATTGGGATGTGGATGTTCAACAAGCAGCTCACGGACGTGCACCCGCTTTGGCCACTGCCGTAAAACGTTTGTATCCGGATCATTTTGTTTTCACTTACCAAGGTGATGGCGACTTGGCTGCCATTGGTACAGCCGAAACCATTCACGCTTGTAACCGTGGCGAAAATATTACCATTGTTTTCATCAACAACGGTATTTATGGTATGACCGGCGGTCAAATGGCGCCAACAACCCTTATTGGAATGCCTTCTGCTACCAGTCCTTTCGGTAGAGATCGCGAAACCATGGGCGGCCCTTTGAAAATGACCGAATTGGTTTCCCGTTTAGATGGAACCTATTATGTTACCCGTCAGGCAGTGCATACGCCACGTGCCGTACGTGCAGCTAAAAAAGCGCTTCGCCAGGCTTTTGAAAACCAAAAGTTGAAAAAAGGATTGTCTTTTGTGGAAATTGTTTCTAACTGTAATTCAGGATGGAAAATGACTCCCGTACAAGCAAATGCATGGATGGAAGAAAATATGTTCCCGGTATATCCTCTTGGCGACATTAAAGTTGAAGGAAAACTTGTTTCTGAATAAGAATTTTTCCACGTAAAAAAGTATATAAATTTAAAAATCGAAAAGATTATGACAGAAGAAATCATCATAGCCGGATTTGGAGGTCAAGGTGTACTTTCTATGGGAAAAATTCTTGCATACTCAGGAGTAATGCAAAACCAAGAAGTAAGCTGGATGCCTTCCTATGGCCCTGAAATGCGCGGTGGAACAGCAAACGTTTCTGTTGTTCTTAGCGACGAACGTATCAGTTCGCCCGTTATCAACCGTTTCGACACAGCCATTATTTTGAATCAGCAATCGCTTGATAAGTTTGAAGAATGTGTGAAACCCGGAGGCGTATTAATCTACGACCCAAACGGTATTACAAAACATCCTTCAAGGAAAGATATCAAAGTCTATAAAGTGGCTGCTACTGCCAAAGCTTCTGAATTGGGCTTGGCAAAAGTATTCAATATGATTGTTTTGGGCGCTTTCTTGAAAGTGAAACCGATTGTAAAACCTGAATTTATCAGAAAAGGTTTGGAAAAATCACTTCCGGAACGCCACCACAAAATGATTCCTCAAAACGAGGAAGCTGTTGAAATTGGAAAACAACTTGTTGAAGAAGTTCAATAATTTTGAAAT
>JAVBMO010000192.1:0-14159 GCA_031552355.1 Bacteroidales bacterium
GGTTGAAATTATTGAAAAACAATTGCCTAAGTTCAAAGTAATTACCGTAAACGGAAATATTTTCCACAATGCAGGTTCAAGTATTGTTCAAGAATTGGCTTTTACTTTGGCAGAAGCCAATGAATATTTGGCCGCTTTGACCGAAAGAGGCTTGTCTGCAGAAAATGTAACATCAAAAATGATGTTTTCTTTTGCCACAGGTTCCAACTATTTCATGGAAATAGCCAAACTTCGCGCAGCCCGTATGTTATGGTCGCAAATAGTGAAGCAATATGGTGTAAAATCTGAGGAATCTTGTAAAGTCTTCATACACACTGCATCTTCTCGTTGGAACAAATCTATTTACGACCCTTATGTAAACATGTTGAGAACCACTACAGAAAGTATGTCTGCTGCTATTTCCGGTGCAGATTCCATTGCTGTGGCGCCTTTTGACTTTACATACAAAAAAAGCGATGAATTCTCTTACAGAATAGCTCGAAATCAGCAAATTCTGTTGAAAGAAGAATCTTATTTAGATAAAATTGTGGATCCGGCTTCGGGTTCTTACTATATTGAAACTTTGACGAATTCCATAGCGCAATATGCTTGGAACCTTTTCAAGGAAATAGAAGCTATGGGCGGTTTTGCCGCAGCTGTGAAAAAAGGCTTTTTGCAATCTGAAATTGGAAAAGTTGCACAAAAAAGAGATATGGATATTGCCAATAGAAAAGTTACCATTTTGGGAACCAACCAATATCCGAATTTGCAAGAAAAAATGTCGGACAAAATCACCAAAGAATATTGTTTTGGTTGCAAAACTTTGCCCGAAGGCAATATTCCGATTTTGAAACAATACAGAGGTGCGCAAGCTTTTGAAGATTTGCGTTTGCAAACCGAAAAGGCAACTAAAAAACCAACCGTTTTCTTATTTACTTACGGAAATTTGGCCATGAGAAAAGCTAGAGCTGGATTCGCAAGCAACTTCTTCGGTTTGGCAGGCTACGATATTATTGACAATCCCGGATTTGCAAGCATCGAAGAGGGAGTAAAAGCTGCGTTAGATTCAAAGGCTGAAATTATTACCATTTGTTCTTCAGACGATGAATATGTGGAAATTGCGGTGCCAATCTGTAACGGATTGAAAGACAAAGTGAAAAACATTACTTTGGCAGGATTCCCGAAAGACCATATCGAAGAATTCAAAAAAGCCGGTGTAGATGAATTTATACATGTGAAAACAAATGCATTGGAAACATTGAACAATTACCAAAAAAATCTTGGGGTTGCTTAATATCCAATAAATTGATATGATAGAAGGAAAGAGATTGGATAGCAAAATCCGGTCTCTTTTCTGATTTTAGGGAAATTCGTTGAGGAATTTTATTTTTGGAAAAAAATGAAAAGCTTTATCATATAATTTCCATAATTGCGTTACTAAGTTTTATCCAAACAAACTTTATGCACAAAAAACTACTTTCCGGTATCTTCTGGGTAATCTTGTTAAATTTATTGATAAAACCCTTTTGGGTATTGGGAGTGGATGTCGGTGTGCAAAATGTTGTAGGCGCAGAAACCTACGGCTTTTATTTTGCCATTTTTAATTTTTCTTTCCTGTTTAATATTTTGCTGGATTTGGGAATCACCAATTTCAATAATCGAAATATTTCGCAAAACACCCATCTGTTGCCTAAATATTTTTCAGCTTTGGTAAGCCTGAAATTGGTTTTAGGCATTTTGTTTACGGTAATAACATTCCTGATCGGCTGCATTATCGGATATTCTTCATCGCAGTTTTATTTGTTATTATGGCTGTGTTTCAATCAGTTTCTGAATTCGTTTATCATTTATTTACGTTCCAATTTGTCGGCAGTCTTTTTGTTCAAAACCGATAGTTTCCTTTCTGTCCTCGACAAATTTTTGATGATCATTTTTTGTGGTATTTTGCTTTGGGGAAATGTAGTATCCACGCCATTTAAAATAGAATGGTTGGTTTATACGCAGACCTTGGCTTATGTGATAACGGCTGTGGTGGTATTTCTTTTGGTGGCAAAACAAGCCCGTTTCCAAAAGCTGACATGGGATTATCCTTTTTTTATAGCCATAATGAAGCAAAGCCTTCCATTTGCCATCCTGACCTTGTTGATGACTTTCTACAATCGTGTGGATTCGGTAATGTTGGAACGTGTTTTGCCGGATAAAGTAGGGGAGTACCAAGCCGGAATTTATGCGGGGGCTTATCGTATTTTGGATTCCTTGAATGTTTTGGGGTATTTGATTTCAGTGCCACTTTTGTCTGTTTTTTCAAAAATGATAAAAACCAAGGAAAGTATTGGAAATACAACGAAAATGGCTTTTGGCCTTGTGTTTTGCATTTCTTTTCCGGTGGTGGTCTATTCGTTTTTCTATGCAAAAGATTTGATGGCATTGCTTTATCATGACCACTTGGAAGATTATACCAATATTTTCCGGATTATTATTTTCTGTTTTTTGCCCATTTCAGTTACTTACGTTTTTGGAACGCTTTTGACAGCCAACGGAAGTTTGAAATATTTGAATACCGTTGCTTTGTCGGGCGTGGTGTTGAATATTTTGCTGAATATTATTCTGATTCCTCAGTTAAAGGCTGTGGGGGCCGGTTTTGCAAGCATTACCACACAATCGGTTACTGCGCTGGTGCAAATGGGATTGGCAGCTTATTTGTTTAAAATCAAGATAAAAAGAGCTTATTTGTGGCGGTTTTTCGCCTTTGTTTCTGTAGTCATTTTAAGTGTAATTCTGTTGAATTATTTTGGTATAAGTTGGTTTATAGCGTTATGCGTTGTAGGTATTTTGGCTTTGGTTTCGGCCTTTGCCTTGAATTTGCTTAGCCTCAAAATGCTGAAACCACTTGGCGAAGGTGTTTAAAATGTGTATTTTTGCAATCTAAATAAAAATCTTATGAAGGATAATCAATCAACAAATTTTTCGGCTTTAGCTGTTTTTCAGTTTATTTGGCGGTGGAGAAAAGTGTTTATCATTGTGTTTTTGGTTTCAGGCTTTCTGTCATTCGGTTTGTCGTATTTGATTCCCAAAAAATATAAATCAGTGGTGGTGATGGTTCCTGCGGAAAGCAACGGAATCTCGCGTATGTCGGTACATGCCGAGTCCACGTTGAAAGATTTGCAGGATTATGGCGAAGAGGAACAATGTGAATATTTGACAGAAGCATTGAATTCTACGGATTTGGCTCGCAAAGTCATTGCAAAAATGAATTTGGCAGACCATTACTTTATCAAGAAAAACTCTCCATACAGAGATGATTTGGTGTTGGAAAAATATCTTGAAAATGTGCAGGTAAAAAGCACCGACAATTTGGCTGTAAAGGTTACTGTGGAAGACAGAGATCCGAAAATGGCTGCAAATATAGCCAATTACATTTCGGAACAAGTGAATGTGTTGCGCAAGGAAATGAAAGACGAACGCAGCAAAAAAGCGTTGGAAATTACCCAAATGGCAAAAGACAGCCTTTTAGTTGAAATTGCTCAGGTAGAAGAAGATATGAAATCCATTAACCAAAAAGGTGTGGTTTGTTATGAAGAAATGGTAGAAAGAATTTATCAGCAGTTGGCCATTGCCATTGCAAATGGTAATCAGGCTGCGGCCAAACGCCTGCGAGATGAAATCAATTCTTTTTCGCCATACATAGCCCATTATTTGACACTTCGCGAATATATGAAAAACAAAAGCGAACGTTTGTCCGATATAGACAATCGTTTGATGGAACTGAAAGCTGATGCCGCTTCGTCGCTTCCAGCTCAATTTGTGGTTCAAAAGGCTGAAATCGCTCAACGGAAAGATTCGCCTAAAAGAATTTCATTTACATTCATTGTTACTCTTTCAGCTTTAATATTGTCGGCATTTGTTTTGGTTTTTGTCGAACGAGGTAAAGGCTGGATGAATAAAATCGAAAACAATAATTAATCTCTGCTGTGGAAGGAACGGAAAAACCGGCAAAAGATTTAAAGAAAAAAACCGGCAAAATAACGTGGATTCTCACGATTTGTGCTGCTGTTTATGCGGCATTGGCTTTTTTCTTGGTTGGGCAGCACGGCGTGAAAGCATTTTGGCTTCTGCCTCTTGTTCCTCTTGCGTTGTATTTGCTGATTTTTAAATTCGAAGCTTTTTTCTTTTTAATTGTTTTTTGTACGCCTTTGTCCGTGGAATTTAATGTTACGGACACGAACCGTTTGTCTGTCCCTGTGGAACTTATGTTGATAGGATTTACAGTTCTGTTTCTTCTGCAAATGTTGATAACAGGCACTTATGACAAGAAAATTTTAAGGCATCCGGTTTCAATTTCTTTGCTTTTTTATTTCTTGGTTTTGCTGGTAACCTCGTTTACAAGTATCATGCCTGAAGTTTCGTTCAAACATTTTGCAGCGCAAATTTGGTTTATTGTTCCGGCATATTTTGCATCGGCTTTTTTATTCAAGGATAAAAAGAAAATCGATAAATATTTTTGGCTTTATTGCAGTTCGCTTTGTATCGTGGCTCTTTATGCCCTTTATGGCTTCTATGCGGTGGGCTTTGAGTTTTATGAAGGTTACAATATTATGGAACCCTTTTATAAAGACCATACCATTTATGGCGCTGTGCTCACGTTGTTTTTGCCGCCTGCATTCATGTTTTTTATCGATAAAAAGAATAATCCGCAGCCATGGAAACGTTATTTGGCCGGTTTTGTAACTGCTTTGCTGATTCTTGCTTTGGTTTTTTCGTATTGCCGTGCAGCATGGGCATGTTTGGTTTTTGCCATTGGTTTTGGAATTATTTTAAGGACAAAGATCAAATTGCGTTGGGTATTTTTCTTTGCAGCTTGTTTCATTGGGCTGTTTTTGGCTTACCAAAAAGACATTATTTTGTATTTGGAACAAAATAAGCAAAATTCTTCGGGGAAATTTACCGAACAAATTAAATCCATAACCAATATTTCGACCGACGAATCCAACTTGGAACGGATGAACCGGTGGTCGTGCGCCATAAAAATGGGAGCGGAAAAACCTTTGACCGGTTTTGGGCCGGGAACCTATCAGTTTGTTTATGGCTCCTATCAGCGCTCTGTGGATATGACCGGTGCCAGTACTCGTACAGGCGATTTGGGGAATGCCCATAGTGAATATTTGGGGCCTTTTTCCGAATCGGGAATATTTGGGTCTTTGGCCATCCTTTGTATTTTTGGTTTTACATTTTTTACGGCAGTAAAAGTTTATCGGAATGCAGAGGATGCAAAAATCCGAAATTATGCTTTTTATCTGCTAATAGCACTCATAACTTATTATGTGCATGGGATTTTGAACAACTATTTAGATACAGAAAAAATCTCTATTCCATTTTGGGGTTTTACTGCGGCAATAGTTGCCTTGGATATTTATTTCCCGAAAAAACAAACGACTAAATTGTCGGAAAAATCTTCAGGAAATCAAGATTTTGCTGTGTAAAATAAAACCAAAATTATAAAGTGTTAAAAGATTAAAAAACAGAAGTATATAAATTGTTGTTAAAGCTCAAACGCAATAAAATGTAAGGAAATTTTTATAAGCAAAAATTTCTTCTTACTTTTGCATGCTTAAATTAAAAAAATTAAATTAAAAATGGCTATAATTGGAGAAATCAGAAAACGCTCTTGGATTGCAGTAGTTGTCGTAGGTGTGGCTCTTCTTGCTTTCATCATCGGTGACTTTGGTAAAAGGGGGAACAAAATTCCAACGAACGTAGGTATTGTAGATGGAGAAAAAATCCCTTATGTGGATTACAATGCAAAGCTTACGGAACGTGAGAACATGTTTAAACAACAAAACCAAAGAGAGCTTACCTCGGAAGAACGCTATGAATTGCAAAATCAACTTTGGAACGAATTAGTGGAAACTCATTTATATGAAAAACAATACGCTAAATTAGGCTTGGTTTTATCGCATGCAGAGTTGAATGATATGTTTTATGGCGATTTTGTGCATCCTTATGTACGCCAATCTTTTACAGATCCTGCAACCGGAATTTTCAATGCTCAAATGGTAGTTCAATATATCAATAACTATGGGAATTTGCCGGATGAAAATAAATTGCAATGGCATGAATTAGAGGAATATGTGAAGAAAGAACGTTTGTCATCCAAATATGGAACTTTGATAGCCAAAAGTTTTTATACTCCGATGGCAATGGCAAAACATTTGGCTAAAATTGAAAACCAATCCGCCAATGTAACTTATGTTAAAAAAGGATACAATGAAATTCCTGATGCAAATGTTAAATTGACTGATGCCGATTACCAAAAATACTATGACGAACACAAAGAGCAATTTAAACAAGAAGCTTCTCGTGATTTGGAAATGGTAATATTCCCTGTGGCGCCAACGCCGGAAGATTTAATTGATATTCAAAAAGATATTTATCGTGTGTACGGAGAATTCCAAACTTTGAAGGCAGACGAAATGGCTGGTTTTGTTTCTTCTGAATCAGACAAACGCTTTGATACAACTTATTATAGAGCAGGTGAATTTAAACCGGCTGCATTGGATTCTATTGTTTTTAACACGCCTGCAGGAAGTTTTATTGCTCCAATGCAAATTGGCGATGAGTGGATTCAAGCCAAAGTTTTGAAATTCGATTCTCGTCCCGATTCTGTGAAAGCTTCGCAAATTGTGATTCTTTCCAACAAAGCATCGCAACAAATAGCAAGAACCGATGCAGATGCTAAAAAATTGGCAGACAGCTTGCTCGCAGAATTGAAAAAACAACCTGAACTTTTTGCTCAATATGTGAGCACTTATTCCGACGACCCTCAAACCAAAGAAAAAGGCGGTGATTTGGGTTGGATGTCTGATAAAATGTTAGCTAATGAAATCGGAAGCAAAATTGTGGCAAGCAATGCCGGAGATATTTTTGTTGAAAAAATTCCGAATGATATGGGGTATTTCATCGTTGCGGTTACAGGAAAAACAGCTTCTCAAAGAAAAGCACAAGTAGCTTTGATTACAAGAAAAATTGAAGCCAGTAACCACACAAATAAACAAATCTTGAACAACGCCAATCTTTTGGCTTCGCAATCACGCACTATCCAAGATTTGGAAGCCAATGCAAAGAAAGGAAATTACTCTTTACGCAACGCTGATTTTGTAGCCGAAATGGCTTATCAATTGCCAGGATTGAGCAATGCTCGTTCAATAATTCGTTGGGCTTTCAACAAAGAAACTAAAATTGGCGATGTGGCACCGGAAGTTTTCATGATTGACGACAAATATGTGGTGGTTGCTTTGAAAGATATCAAAGAAAAAGGCTATGCAACTTTGGAACAAGTGAAAACTTATATTGAAAATCCTGTGAAAATTGACAAAAAAGCTGAAATCTTAATAGCTGACATGGACAAAGCTTTGGCAGGAACGAAAGAAATAGGCGCTTTGGCAGCTAAACTACAAAAACCTGTTGATACAGTTGCAGATGTAACTTTTGGCGCTTATTATTTTGGTGAAAATGGCCCCGAAATGTCGGTAATCGGAAAAGTAGCCGCTATGAAGCAAGGCGAAATTTCGAAACCAATTAAAGGATACAACGCAGTTTATGTGGTAAAAACAGAAACTGTAAGCCCCGTAAATCCGCCAAAAGATGCTAAGATGGTAGCTTTGGAATTGGAAATGCAAAGCCAACAAAAATTGCGTCAAATTTCTTCTGTATTGAGAGAAAAAGGGAATGTTGAGGACCACAGATCGCAATTTAATTACTAAGAATTGATAAATATTTTGGAAAAGGAGTGTTTGATTCAAAACACTCCTTTTTTTAAAAATACAAAATTGTGGATAAAAAAGAGTGTTATTATTTAGGGAAAATTACCAAGCTGTTTGGCTTTAAAGGTGAATTGACGCTATTTTTAGATGTTGATAGCCCTGAAGATTACAAACAATTGGATTCGGTTTTTATTGAAATAAATAAGCAACTTTTGCCTTTTTTTATTGACAAAATTCGTTTTCAAGATAACAAAGCGGTTGCCACTTTTGCCGATATTTCTGCCGAAGACGCAGAGCGTTTGGTTGGAAAAGAATTGTATTTGCCTCTGTCTTGCCTGCCTAAATTGACCGGCAATAAATTTTATTTCCATGAGGTAATAAATTTTAAAGTAATAGACAACGAAAGAGGCGAGATAGGTGTCTTAGAGTCGGTATTGGATTTCCCTGCGCAGGCTATTTTTCAGATAAAATTTGGAGACAAGGAAATTTTATTACCAGTGATTGACAGTGTAATAGAAAAAGTGGATAGGGAAAACCAAACCCTTTACGTGAATTCGCCGGCTGGGTTGATTGATTTGTATTTGTCTTAAAAATGAGAAAATAAATAAAAAAATACGAAAAAATCAGGTTTATAAAAATATTTTGCTTATCATTGCAAGTTGAATTGAGTTATTTTTGAATATGAAAAAAATAAATACTTTTATTGCTATTCTTTTGGGATTTAGTGTTTTTAGTGGTGTAAATGCAACTGAAATATTTTTATTTAACAGTGAAATAATTTCTACAAAAGGCCCCGAAGAGCCCGAAGATACCCTTGTTTTTTCTATTCCGAATGCTTTTATGCCAAATGCGACAAGCAATTTGTCTCTTTCTACTTTTAAACCCGGTTCGCCAACTTCCGATAAATTTGCTGAATACAAAATGCAGGTTTATAACCGTTGGGGTTTGCTTGTGTTTGAAAGCACCAATCCCGATGAAGGTTGGGATGGAATGCATAAAGGGTCTCTTTGTCCTATAGATACTTATGTTTATATCATCAATTATGCTTTTTGGGCAAAGGACAATGTAACCGGCGAACCAATAGCCGGCGAAAAAATGAAAACAAAAGGCACTGTTACTTTGTTGGATTAATCTTGTCTCTAAATCCGTATTTTCCTCGTTTTTCATTTCATTTTATCCGCTAAAAATGTAACTTTGCATTTTAGTGGCTTTTATTATTTCAATAATTACGTTTCTTTATGAAGAAAAATATTGCATTGTTGGCAGGCGGTTATTCGGGCGAAGCCGAAGTTTCTTTGAAAAGTGCAGGCATGGTTGCCCAATCGATAGATGCCGAAAAATACAAGGTTTATATGATTATTGTTGAACCGGATCGATGGTACTATAAAGATGAATTGGGAAATATTTTTGATATCAATAAAAATGATTTTTCTTTGCCGCTGAATGGCGAAATTGTGTATTTCGACTGTGCGTTTATTATGATTCATGGAACGCCGGGCGAAGATGGCCGTTTGCAAGGCTATTTCGATATGTTGCAAATTCCTTACACGGGTTGCGATGCCACCACTTCAGCCTTAACATTCAACAAAGCTTTTTGCTTGGCTGTCGTGTATCAAAGTGGCTTGGTTAATATTGCCAAATCGTGCCATATTTTGAAGGGAAATACAATTTCTGTGGAGGAAATTCTTAAAAAAATGTCTTTGCCGTTGTTTGTGAAACCGAATTGCGGCGGTTCCAGTGTAGGAATGTCTAAGGTAAAAGAAAAAGAAGAACTTTTGCCGGCCATTGAAAAGGCTTTTCGCGAAGACAAAGAAATATTGATAGAAGGGTTTGTAAAAGGCCGTGAATTGACTTGCGGAATGATTAAGATCGACGAAAAAGAAACTGTATTCCCCATTACCGAAATAGTGAGTAAACATGAATTTTTCGATTATGAGGCAAAATACAAAGGCTTTTCCGATGAAATTACTCCGGCGCCAATTCCGGATGATTTGAAAGGCAGAATTCAAAATACCTCTTCAAAATTATATCATTTGTTGAATTGCAACGGAATTGTCCGTTTTGATTTTATTTACAACAAGGAAAGCGATAAGTTGTATTTTCTTGAAGTGAATACGGTTCCCGGACAATCGGAACAAAGCATAGTACCTCAACAAATTCGTGCAATGGGAAAAACCACCAAAGAGATTTATTCCCTTATGATAGAATCAGTCTTGGCTAATTGAAAATGGAAACAGCCAATTAATTTGGAAATGAGAAGATTTGAAAATGGCGAAAATTAATCCTGTTGTGGGCTATGTGCCTATGTGATAAAATTCTGTAAAAATTGAACAGCTGTGCCGGGGGGAATAAATTTATAAATCAGCATTATCTATAAAGTTTGCATAAATGAAAATAGGGATTTTTGGGAAAAAACTAAATATTGCGGATTTTGCTTGGTTGCAAAAACTTGTGGATGAGCTTTACAATGAAAATATTGCGATTGTATTTCATGAAGGATTTTATGATCAAATTTCGCATAAAGTCAAATTCAAAGAAAAGCCTGAACTGTTCAGCGAAACAGAGGATATTAGAAGCCGTTTTGATTTCCTGTTTTCTTTGGGTGGCGATGGAACTTTACTTAAAACCATAGATTTTATTAAGAATACAGGAATTCCTATTTTGGGAATTAATTTGGGGAATTTAGGCTTTTTGACCACCATAGGCAAAAATGATATTCCCGGATTTTTAGCCGATTTAAAGCATCAAAAATACGATATAGAAGAACGTTCTCTCTTACATGTGAAAGAAGAAGGAGGGGTGTTTTTGCCGGTAAATTTTGCTATGAATGAATTGTGCCTGCAACGGAAAAATGCCATGTCGATGTTGTCTGTCGATGTTTTTGTAAATGATAAATTCCTGACAAATTATACAGCCGACGGACTTTTGGTGGCTACGCCAACCGGTTCTACAGCTTATTCCTTGAGTTGTGGAGGCCCCATTTTGGCACCCAATTCCAATTGTTTTGTGCTTACACCCATAGCAGCACATACATTGACTTTGCGTCCAATCATCATTCCCGATGATTCGGAAATTCGTATTTCTGTGAAACCCAGACAAACGCTTTATGCCAGTTTGGATGGCAGGAAAAAAATACCGGCAGGCAAGGATTTATTGGTCAAAAAAGAAAATTTTACCATAAAACTTATCCGCATGAATGGACAAGATTTTTATGAATCCATTAGGAAAAAGCTGATGTGGGGGAAGAAAGCGGAACGAAATGGGTAAAAGAAGAGCTATCGAAAAAAAATTTGATAGCTCTTTCTTTTTTATTATTACCTTTTAGAACAAGGCAAACAAAATATAAATAAGTCCGGCAATGAAAGTATGTCCAGCTTCGATAAGCGAGGCCATAAAGAAATCTTTTAAAGAATTTGAATAACGGAATTTCAATCCTGCTTTTTGCCAAGCGACAAATGAAACTAAGGCAAACAATGCCAGCCAAACCGAGACAGACGTAATCATAAATAAAGCCAACCCCAAAATGGCCGAAGAAATGAATTGCAAAAACATGGTAAATATCATATTGCTTTTAGATATTTTATCACCCATTTCTACTTTAAAAACACGCATCCATGCTTTTGGGAAAAAAACAGAATACCACAGAGCGCCTACCCCAAAAACAAGAATGAGGGCTGCAATGTACCATATCCAGTCTATTTGATAGAATAGACTGCAAAAACATAAAGAAGTGTTTGAGCAAGTTTCCATTTTTTGATATTTTAATTAAACAGCAGCAAAGATATTATCTTTTCTCAAAAAGTATGTCATAAGAAGGGTGTTATTTTCCTTTTTTTACGCTTTTCTTTTGTTTTTCAAGATCTTTTCTCTGTTTTTCCAAATCACTTTGTTTCTTTTTTAGATCTTTTATTTGATCGTCAATGGTAGCTTCCTGTGTGGAAATATCTTCGGTTTTTTTGTCTAACTCCGATACTTTTTTGTCTAACTCCTCTTTTTGTTTTTGTGCGTCTTGTTTGTCTATTTTCTTCAAAGCATCGTCCCATTTTACAGGGTCTTTTGTCAAAACGGCACTGACTTGTTCAATGGAAAGAACACTTGCCAATTCCGAATTGCGGCTGGCTTTTAGCGATTCTACACGGGTTTTCCTTTCAGAAGCAGCTGTCATTTCATCTTTTACGATGTCTTTCAAATTGCTTTCTGCATTTTTGTTGATAGATTTTACCTTTTTCTCTTGTTCTTTAGTAAGAGTTTTGCTTGTTGATTCTTGTCCAAAAGCTGTTCCGGCTAAAAATAATAGCCCGATAATCAGAAATTTTTTCATAGTTTGGAATATTATTTGGTGTTAATATTTAAGTGAGAAACAATCTTTTTTCTATTTTGTTCATTTTTGTTGATGTTGTTTGTTTTGAAGTGGTTTATGGCTCATTATTAGTATAAAAGAATAGAGTACTAAAATAAACGAAGCTACGCAACAAAAGTATGTCGCCATTGCGCAATGGCGACATATTAAGGTCGCAGATATTATATATTCGTTAAAATAATGCGACAAACTTTTGAGAATACAAAGCGCATAAAAAGGTGAATTGTAGACTGTTTGATACTTTTTTGAAACCCCCTAAACCAAACTATATGAAACAACTTTTATTACCTTTTTTGCCAAATTTGAGACAAATACTAATTCTGTTCGCTTTTTGTATGGGATTACTTGTGTCCTGTAAACAAAACAAACCGGAAAACATTTCCTCGTTAAAAGAGGTGGATTACGACAAGTTACTGTCAGATGTTTTTGACTTTATAGGAATGAACAAAATGCCTGACAGTTCTATAGTTTATATTGACAAATTAGACCAAATTGCCAACAATAAAGGGTATTATGGTGATTTGTCTGTGTCATTGAAAGCCAAAAGCCTGTATTATAAGCAACGGAACAACACAAATCAGGCATATAGAAACGCATACAGGCGTATTGCGGTTGTCAGTTTGACAAAAGATAGCATTGACATGTTCGATGCTTTGTACGATGCTGCTAAACTTCACTTTGAAAGGGGTACTTTTATGAGTGCTGTGAGTTATTTTATTCAACTTTCCAATGAAAATATCAGTAACCCATATAATCAGACAGCGATATTTTATAATTTTGGGAGAATTTACGAAAAAATCTGGCGTGATTCGTTGTTTGATTATTATGATGCGATGATCAGGACTGAAAACAAATACAAGAGAAAAGAGAGCCTGATACCCTATCTTCTTCACGGAAGAGCTGAAAATTACATGCGCATAGGCGGTTTTAGCGATAAAAAACTGTTTTCTTTTGAGGCGAATACCTCCCACCAGCAAGATTCTTTGCGGGAAGCCGTTCGATTGTATCTGAAAGCAAACAAGTATTTTGATATACATGTGGTAAACAATAGTAAATTAGCTATTACATACGCTTTGTTAGGCGATATACAGCAGGCAAAGTTGGCCATAAAAAATGCAGAAATTGAAGCTTTGTTGCACAACCTTCCTATAGCACCTGTTTTTTGTTCAAAAGCTGTATTAGCTTATCGGGAAAAAGATTTCAGAAAAGCAATTGCTTTGGCTGATTCAGGCCAACACTTGTCACAGCATGTAGATTTTCAAAATTATAGAGTGAAATGTTTAAAAATTATATCAAAGTCTTATGAAGCTTTGGGTGATTATAAAAATGCTTTATTCTATCTAGAAAAAGAAAAAGATTTATCAGAGGAAATTCGCAGGGAAGAAAAAAACAAACAAATGGTGGTTTATCAAATTCAGCTGGATACCCAACAGAAAGAGCTGCGATTGAAAAAAGCGAAAATCCTCACAGACAGTTATCGTTTGTGGATTACCATTGTAGTCGTTGTGGCTGCTATTATTATTGTTTTGCTGTTTATTACACTTTCTTTGTACCGGAAAAACAAAAGGGCCTATTATGCTTTGATACAAAAGCACAAAGCATGGGCAAAAGAAAAAGGAGAGAATAAAACGCCGAAAGCAGAAATTTATTCAATGGTTATCAAGGAATCAGGAGAAGAAAAAAATGAAGGAAGAAAAGAGGATGAAGATGAAAAATTGATAGAACAACTTTTTGAATTGCTGGACGAAAAGAAAATCTTTATGAACGAAGGTTTGACTGTACCCATTCTTGCGGAACTTCTGAATACAAACCGTTACTATCTATCTGATGCCATTAATCGTATCTGTGGAAAAAATTTCTGCACTTTGATTAATGAATACAGAATAAAAGAAGCCATAAACATGTTGACTGACCCTAAGAACGATTGTTTTTCCATCGATAGTATCGGCTACGATGTGGGGTTTAAAAACCGCGCGACCTTCTATAAAGTGTTTAAAAGAATCACCAATCTTTCGCCTTCGGATTTCCGCAAGCACCGAAACGACGGCCTTGTAAATTTC
>JAVBMO010000029.1:0-4881 GCA_031552355.1 Bacteroidales bacterium
GGAATCAAAGGCGCTTTGCTTTTTTCGAGCATTCTGCATCTTTTGTGCCTTGCGTCTGTCGTTTTAATCGCTTTTCTGATTCCTTTGCAAACGTTAGGTTGGATAGGAACTTCTGTGTTCATCGCTATGCTCATTGTCCAACATTTATTGGTGAGTCCGAAAAACCTGACACGCGTAAATGCGGCTTTTGCCACCACAAATGGTTTCGCTTCTGTGTTCTACGGCTTGTTCTGTATCTTGGATTTGGTATTAAAGTAACGGAAAAATGAAACGGAAAATTCTACTCTTCTGTTTGTCTCTTCTCCTTTTAGGAGATTTGGTGTATAGTTTCCGGCAATTTTACGGAACTCCCTTCGACGGCGACATGGTAGAATCGGTAGTTCCTGAAGGTGGCGGAGTAGAAAAAACCTTGGCCGATCCATTGGGAATCAAGACAATTTTTGCAAATGACCCGCATCATAACCCCAATCGGTTCTTTGCCCACTGGATGCACAAAGAGGTTTTCTCCACACTTCCTTTTCTTCTTCAAAAAGTCATGCAACCCATTGAGAGTATTTATGTCACAGCAGCTATTGTGAAAATAATTACGCAGGTAGGGCTGCTTATTTTATTGGTTATGGCGGTTTGTGGAACAGGGAAAATTTTTTCGAAAGATTTCCTTCTGATGGCAGTTTTATTAATTCCTCTTTTTCAAACCAATGGTTTTGTGAAATATATCGGACTGATTGACCCACATATATCCTATCTTTTTGGCTATGGCCTGTCAATGTTCTTTTTAATGTTGTACTTTTTCCCATTGTTCAGGGAAGCCTATTGGGGGAAAAAGCTGATCCTGAAATGGCCGGTAAAACTTATTTGGCTACTGCTGGCATTTGTGGTTTGCTTTTCAGGCCCGCTGAATACAGGTGTTGCTTTAATCCTTTCGCTGTTGATGGTAGCTGGAAATTTGAGGAAAAATTTCCGAAAGAACTCCCAAGAGCCATTCGTCGAAAGAATAAAAGCGGCAATAAACGGAATCCCCAAAAATTATTACTTTTATTTGCTTCCTGTTTCCATCCTGTCGCTCTACTCTCTTTATGTAGGAACTTACAATCCCTCTAATTATCCCCAAGCGTTTTCGTTGATGGAGATGTATGCACGTTTGCCTTTGGGATTGTTTAATATTCTTTTTCAAAAACCGGCTTTTCCTCTATTGTTAATTGCTTTGGGGCTAAATATCTTTTTGATTTTCAGATATTTTAGAACCGATGAAAGTAAAAAAATAGCAAAAGCATTCAGGTCTTTCCTCCTGTTCTCTTTCATTTACCTTCTGCTGCTTCCTTTGGGTGGATACAAGGAATTTCGCCCAAATGTAATTCGGTATGACACCTTTATCCCCATTACCATAGGACTCTTTTTCCTTTATGGCCTCACAACATTTTATCTAATCCGGCAAATGCAACATTCAAAGGAATTGAAATACAAATATTCCTTTTATCCATTTATTATCGTGATTTTTTGCTGGTTTTCCTTTGCAGACGAACCGAATTTCAACAGTAATCGGTGTGAAAAGGGAAGTTTGAAAGTAATTGCACAATCAACGGATGAAATTGTGGCCTTAAAAAATGATTGCCTGGTGATGTCTTGGCTATGTATCAAAAATCCTGAAGATTCACGAGGAAATGCAAAAATGCTTCATTTCTTTAATATCACAGATAGCGAAAAATTGTATTACAACGCCCTGGAATAAATTTTCACTTTTTATACACTTTCCTTTTGGGAACAATTTTTAGCCGGGCTTGGAGCTTGATTTCCTGCCGAGTGTTGCCAATAGATTCGTCTAGGCCGGAACCAATGGTTTCCCGTTCGGGATAATACCAAATGGAATAACGTGCTCCGAACCTGAAATTTTCTGTCACATCCCAGTTTACCATCAGATAAAAACGGCTGCCTTTGTAGTTATAGGCCGGGACAGAATATTCGTATAAGAAATCGCGCTCATAGGCATATAGACGGTTTTCGTAATTGTCGGCGTCGAAAATGGCATAGCGTAATGAAAATGAAAGTGGGATTTGTATCGGATTGTAATTCACATCCTGATATATAAGAAACCCTGAACTCAGATTTTTTTCCTGCAAATAGAGATTGTATTCCACACGACTGTTGAAATTCCAAACATTGGCAAAACCATATTCAAAATTCAATTGGAAGGACTGTTTGCAAATTTCTTCTGCCGGAACAACAGGGAATCCCTCACTTGAAGAATTGGCAGCATTGTTTTTCAAACGATAAAGAAAATTGACCGAAGACCGATTTTTAAGAGATTTTGAAAGATTTAAGCGGATTTCCTGTCCAACAGAAGGATTGTTTGCTTGATACCGAAGCCATGGAAATTGGAAAACGTCAATTTCCAATAAAGCACGGATAGACCAAAAGAGCGAAGTCTGGAAAGCCATCAACAAACCCGATTCATTCTGCGGATGCGAAGATTGTCCGACAGGCAGGGCGTAAAAGTTTTGGTAATTTTTGGCATAATTCCGGTAAAGCAGGCTCAACGAAGTATTTTCGCCAAGGGCGCATTGCATACCGATTAATCCGGCAAAGGCATTGTTGGCGCTGTAGGAGAGTTCGCCGAAGAAATTCACTTTTCGCAAGGCCAAAGCCATATCCATTCCGATATTAAAGTTTTCGGTTCCTCGAAAATAATGGATGTTGTAGGCCGCAGGATCCGGCTCTATTTTTGCTGAAAGCAAAGTTTTATAGGCCGTAAAGCCCGCGGAAAAGATATTTTTCCGGAAATGGATATTTCCTCCGAATAAGGTTTCCGTCAAAGCGTTTTTGTTTGCCAACTCCGTGCCGGTGCGGTGGTATCCGGTTTGAAGGATGGAGCTTACAATTTTTATATTTCCGGCTTCGTCCAATTCTTTTATGGAAGCATCGCGTTTGGCATGTGATGCAAAAGTTGTGATTGTAAAATCTTTCCATTCCGCTGTGGCTGCAAGCCCCCGCATGGTTCCATATTCTGTAAAAGATGCCGAGGGTTTAACGCCTTGGGCGTATTTTTTGAAAACGGTATTTACAGGCATTTTGTAGCCAAAACCTGTCCACAAAGTCAATCCCTGTCCGAATTGCAGATGATAATCTCCCACGACAATGGTTTTAAAAATGGAAATATCCCTTATGGCGGCGTGGAATGAATAGAAGTCGTAGCCTTGTTTTTGGCTTCCGACGAAAAAGTCTTCTCCAATGTCTTTGTCGGCCGAAAAACCGACTAAAAGTTTTCGTTTATAATTGAATTCATACTTTAAATAATTCCGGAAAGGCGAACCGGTATAACGGCTAACCGAACGGCTGCCTTCTTCAATGGGAGTAAAACCCTTTTGTTCGCCGAAAATTTGCCGAAAGCCTGCCACAAAATGATGTTCTCCCGTAGGAAATACCTCTTTCCAGTTCCACCTTTGCCTGCCTTCAAAAGGATTGGCACAAACGAAGGGTAATAATAGGCGGATATTTTCTTCCGAAAAACCATAAATCAATTGTAATTCGTAAACTGAAAGCAATGAACCATTTTGACGGATATAGGCTTGAAGTGCTGCGGTTTGAAATTCGCTGACAAAAAACAATTTCAATAAATCGTTTGAAACGGTGTCGTTTAAGTTGATGGGGTTTTGGTGGAAAAATTCAAGATTTTCAACCAGTTCGGTAACAGCATCTTCAGATTCACTTTGTTCGGCAAGCAATTCCAGATATTCCCGCCATTTTTCCGACAGCGAACCTTTTTGAGCAAAAGTACAGATGGACAAGAAAAATCCACACAAAAACAAAAGAAAGCCCAATTTTAGGACGGACGATCTATTTGCAGGATTTTGAACATCTATTTTGTTCATACGGTTTGGAATAAAAACCTATGCAAAAATAGAAAAATAGCGGAATAAAAAATGAAATTTCACTTATTTTCTTGGAAAAATTTGACGATACTAATACGAAATTTCATCAAAATCAAAGATTTATATCTTCTGAGTTCTTAAAAGATATTTGTGTGTTGAATGTTATAACAGAAACATATTGATTCAATTAAAATCAGTCGTTTATTCCTTCCAAACCTTTTTCAAGAACAGCAGATTCATAGGATTACTTTCCAATCCGTGGATATTGGGTCGTGCAAAACGCAAAACCTGGTCGTAATAAAGCACCACAACCGGCGCTTCTTCCATCATAATGCTGTCCATCCGGCGATAGTATGAAATTCTTTTATCCGTTTGAGTTTCACTCTTAGCCAATTCATATAGGTGGTCATACTCCGCATTTTTGAAATGGGTGTAGTTGGGCCCTTTGGGGGCAAAGTTTTTGCTGTAAAAAAGTGAAAGATAATTTTCTGCATCAGGATAATCAGCGACCCACGACCCACGAAACCAAGGGCTTTTCCCCTGTGCGATAAGTTCACGCAAAGCGCCCGGCGGGTTCACATCTATTTTTACCGGAATATTCAACAAATTCAATTGCTGTTGGATATACTTACATAAATCCAGGTACGAGGCTGTTGTGGCAAGCCGTATTTCGGGCATGCCTTTTCCGTTCGGATAACCCGCTTCGGCAAGCAATTCGCGAGTTTTTTCGGGATTGTAATGATAGCCTATTCTTCCGGTGCTGTCGTACCCGAGTAAATCTTTAGGAATGATTCCCGAAGTGCCCGGCGTCCCTATATTATTCCTCAGATAGGCAATCATTTTCTTTCGGTCAAAAGCATAATTGATGGCTTGTCGGACTTCCTTTTTTAGTAAAGGATTATTTTTGTCGCCTGCATCCATTCTAAAACCCAAGTATTCGGTATTCAAATAGGGTTGGGTGTACATTTTAATTTTTGACACATATTTTGGCCTCAACTGTCCTGTTTTGGTCAGC
>JAVBMO010000153.1:0-33588 GCA_031552355.1 Bacteroidales bacterium
TTTCGAAGGTTTGCTTCGAGTTTTCTTTTCGTTGGAATCCTGTAATAAATTAGGTTTTATTGTTTTTTCAAAACATTGACAAAATTCATCTACAATGAAAAATTTTTCGATTATATTTGTATGTTGCATATTTGTGTGTTGATTTTATATTTAACTGGTAATCAAATATAAAATTACAACTTTTTATTCAAATATGCAACTTTTTTATTGTTTTTCTTACATCGAACTCAGGTTACAAGGTATTTTAGTTCCCTTGTTCGGCTTTGCCCTCAACAACAAAAAGAGTAGAATAAAATTTGATAATTTAAGGTGAACCCAATAAGGATAGAACGGACAAGGCAGAGCTATCGTTTGAACGTCAATAACTAACTCCTGACGCCATAATGTGTTCTTCTGATATCGCAGCGAGTTATCCGGAAACCACAGTAAGTTATCTTGATGCCACAGCGGGTTACTCGGGAGCCACAGTAAGTTGTTCTGACGTCGCAGCAAATTATTCTGATACGATATATGCTTTTGATGTAAAATTAACAGATTGATTGGCCTTAATTAACCTTTCCCGGTTTTTAAGGCTCTTCATCTGCATAATTTTGTGTAGCTTTGCAGTCTAAAGTATTGACATTAAATTTATGGGATTACTTCTTTTATATTTACTTCTTGCATTGTCTATTTCTTTTCTTTGCTCCATTGCAGAGGCCGTAATTTTGACAGTTTCTATTTCTTTTGTGGAAGCCAAAGAAAAAGAACAAAAAAAGGGGGCACGGCTTCTGAAAAAATATAAAAGTGACATAGATTTTGCCCTTTCCGCAATTTTATCTTTGAATACCATTGCCCACACAGTGGGTGCGGCAGGCGTGGGTGCACAAGCTTCTATAGTTTTTGGCGATGCTTATTTTGGGGTTGTTTCGGCAGTTTTAACTTTTTTAATTTTAATTCTTTCCGAAATTCTTCCGAAATCCATCGGGGCAAGATATTGGCGCGAATTGGCCATTCCTATAGCCAAAATCATCAATGTGATGGTATATGTGGCCTATCCTATAGTGAAAATGTCGAATGCCTTTACCAAACTTTTTTCCAGCAAAAAACAAATGCAAAAAGTCAGCCGCGAAGAAGTGGCAGCATTGGCGCAAATAGGCGTTTCCGAAGGGGTTTTTGCCGAATCGGAAAGTAAATTCATCTTAAATCTGATTTCTTTGAAAAACGTTCGTACCAAAGAAATCATGACGCCCCGCACTGTCGTTTTGGCGGCTTCGGAAGATTGCACTTTGGAAGATTTTTTCAACAAGGAAGATGTCGCAAAACATTCCCGCTTCCCTATCTACAAAGGCGGTTTGGACAATGTTACGGGCTATGTTCTGAAATCCGATATTTCGGAAAAATTGGTAAACGAAGATTTTGCAGGGAAAACTTTGAAAGATTTGAAACGCGAAATTCCCATTTGCCACGAAAATACGACCATTCCCAAATTGCTCGAAATTTTTCTGAAAGAAAAAGTACAAATTGCCTTGGTAGTGGATGAATATGGCGGAATGGACGGAATTGTCAGCATGGAAGATATTATTGAAGCCGTTTTCGGATCCGAAATCATTGACGAAACCGATGTGCAAACCGATATGCAGAAATTGGCCAAAGAAAAATGGAAAGCAAAGGCCGAACACCTTAAAATTGTAACCGAGGAAGACGACAAATAACTTTACACTTTCAATAGGGCATCAAAGTCCAGGTACGGCTTTTCTTGTTTTAATTCAGCCAACAATTGTTCCACTTTTTGTTGGTGTTTGCGGAATAATTCCGTTTGCGGATGCAAAGGTCTGTGAAAATACATTTGCCGGAAAGCTTCTATTTTCTTGATTTCAGATAAAGTTTCAGAAGAAAACAATGCCTGTTGCAAATGTTCCCAAATAATTTCAATGGCCAAAGCGTTTGGATGCAGCATATCTGTATCATAAAAGCGATAATCGCGAAGTTCATCCATCAGAATCTCATAAGCCGGAAAATATAAAATCCGCGGATTTCCTTGTTGCAACCGGTGAACCAGCAAATGCAGTATTGATTTGCTGATTTGATTTTCTCTGTATCCATCGTTCCAATGCCTTACAGGGCTTACCGTAAACAAGATTTTGATTTGCGGATTCAATTTTTGTATTTCCGAAAAAACTTCCTCAAATTGACTTTTCATCTCTTCAATTTCTGACAATTTTTTTTCAAAAACTTGTGAAGGCATTTTATGGCAATTTCCCATAATATTGCCTGTTTCCCTGTGAACATAGTACCATGCCGAACCCAATGTAATGACCAAAAATTCGGCTGTTTTCAAAAACTCGTGGGCAGAATGAATATCATTGTTACAAGCTTTCAGGCAAGCTGATTTATCTGTGTTTGAATATTTTCCATGATGAAAACAGGAATGCCAAAGTTCATTATGAAACACAAGGGCTGTTTCTTTTATCGCTTTGTTTTTCACAATGAAACGTAAAGCGTGCAAAATGGAAAAAGGATTATATAAAATGCCAAACGGATTTACAAATGTCCTAAAACCCAAATTTTTCATCTTTTTGCCTATATGTTCCGTAAAACAAGAACCTACAAACAAGCTTTTGTCCTGCAAACTTAACTGCTCCGAAAATGGTTCCGGCAAAATGGGAGTGTTTAACTTCATTTTTCTTCTGATTTTCAACTATTCGTACAAAGATACCGCAAAAGTACACTTTTCTGAAGTTTGTTGCAATTTGGGGCAACAATTCTTTCTTCCGGATTTTTCATTTGGTAAATGCTGTTTTTTATCAAAATGGCCAAAACAAATGTGAAAAACAAATATTTAGATTTCATCCCATCCCCCAAAAATCCTCCTTCCTCAAAAAAGTTATGAACAAGAAATTAAACCCGAAATCAACAAAATCTGCCTAAAACAAGGAAATAAATTTTTCCAGAGTATTCTTTTAATTATTTGATTTACAGATATAAAAATAATTCACTGCCGGCTTTTGAAACTTTTTCCACCATTTCCGTATAATGAAGTACAAAATTTTAAACGGGATTTTTTGGAACTTTTTAAATATTAAATGGGATTTTTTGGGAAAAAAGTTTGTAATTTTATCCTCAAAATAAAAGAGGCGAATTTATGTCGTTATTGCTTGGAAAAGAATATTGTAAGCTGGACTCGAACGCAAGGTTCAAGTTTCCGGTGGCGCTGAAAAAACAGTTGCCGCCATCGGCTGACAATCGCTTTGTAATGCGGACAAGCATTTACGACGCCTGCTTGGAATTGTGGACTTACGAATCGTTTCAGGAAGAAGTGTTGTTCTTGCAAAAAAAACTGAATCAGTATAATAAAGAAGAACGCCGCTTGTTCAGGAAACTTACCGAAGGCAATATTGTGGAACTGGATTCGAACGACAGGCTTTTGATTCCTGCCGAACAAAAAACGAATTTGGATCTCGACAAAGATATTGTCTTGGTTTCGACCGGAAAATTCATTGAAATTTGGGCTTCCGAAAAGTACGAAAACATTGATTCCGACAACATGGACTATGCCTCTTTTGCCGACAGTCGCTTGGGAAAAACCAGCGATGAATGTAATGAGCAATAAGAAAGAGGATTTTCTATGTACCATCAAGCTGTTTTGTTGCACGAAAGTGTAGAAGGAATGAACCTCAATGCCGGAAGCATTGCGGTAGATGTTACTTTTGGCGGTGGCGGGCATTCCCGCGAAATCCTTTCCCACTTAGATTCCGGACATTTATACGCTTTTGACCAAGATGCCGAAGCTCAGGCGAATATCTTCGAAGATGAACGCTTTACTTTTATTGGTCAGAATTTCAAATATTTGAAAAATTTCCTTCGCTTTCATGGTGCTGCCAAAGTGGATGCCATTTTGGCCGACCTTGGTGTTTCTTCACACCAATTCGACAAAGCCGAACGTGGTTTTTCCATTCGTTTTGACGCCGAATTGGACTTGCGGATGGACACGCGACAACCTTTGTCGGCAAAGGAAATTGTGAACAACTACCCTTACGAGAAGCTAAAAGAAATTTTTAAACTTTACGGCGAATTGCCCAACGCGGCAAAATTGGCTTCGGCCATTTGCAAGCAAAGGGAATTGTCGCCCATTAATACAACTTTTGAACTGAAATCCACAGTCGAAAAGCTGATTCCGCGCAATATGGAAAACAAGTTTTTGGCTATGATTTTTCAAGCTTTGCGCATTGAAGTAAACGAAGAATTGGAAGCATTGAAAAGTTTCCTGACACAATCGTTGGATGTTTTGAAGCCCGGAGGGCGTTTGGTGGTCATTTCCTACCATTCGTTGGAAGACCGTTTGGTGAAAAATTTTATGAAAACCGGAAATTTCGAAGGAAATGTAGAGAAGGATTTTTACGGCAATCTGCTGACGCCTTTCAATCTTGTGAGCCGCAAGCCTATTGTGCCATCCGATGCCGAAGTTGCCGGAAACAACCGCGCGCGAAGTGCAAAATTACGAATTGCTGAAAAACGATAATCTTATGGCAAAAAACACTTTTAAACCTCCTGTTGAGCCTGCGGTGGAAGAAAAACCTGCCGAACGAAAAGAAGATGTCGTTGAACAGGCAGAACCGAAAAAGAAGAAGAAAGCTAAAAAGGAAAATTCCCCGAAGGGAAATTCCGGCAATATTTTGAGAGGTATTTTGGATGGCAGTATTTTGACAAAAAAATTCGTGATTCAATCCATTCCCATGATTTTGCTTTTGGTTTTTCTGGGAATCATATTTATTGCCAACCGCTATACTATAGAAACTACTTCACTGAAAATAAACTCTTTGAAAAAAGATTTGGAACAATTGAGAAACTTGCATATTCAGATGAAAAACAAATATGAACAGGTAAGTTCCATCACAGAAATTGAAAAGTCTTTGGATTCCACAGGGGTAAAGCAATCGAAAGAGCGTCCGCAAAAAATAGTTATTAAAGAAATAAAATAAGAAGAAATGTCTGACGGCAAAAAAGAACTTAAAATCCGCTTGGGGTTGGTCTATGTGGTCCTTCTCTTGGTTTGGGCTATTGCCATTGTCGGGCATATTGTAAAGCTGCAATTTGTTGAGGGCGATTTTTGGCGCAAAAAAGCCGAAGAGCGCACTGTGGTTATGCGCGAAGTAACAGCACAACGCGGTAATATTTATTCTTCGGACGGAAAACTATTGGCTATCACAGTTCCTATTTTTGATATTTATTTGGATTTGGGAAAAGAACGGATTTATAATAATAAACTGAAAAAAACTGTCAAGGAATATGTTATTCCCGACAGTATTTTCAACCGTCAGCTGAATCGGCTGAGCGACAGTTTGTCTATGTTGTTCCCTCAAAAATCGGCAAAATATTTCAAGCAACTCATGGCTTCTGCCCGAAAAAAGGAGCAACGCTACGTGCTTCTTCAAAAAAATGTGAGTTTGGAACAAATGGAAAGAATGAAAAGCTTTCCCATTTTAAAAAAAGAAAGAAGAAAGAGGAAAGCGTCTGCCGACACCACAAAAGTCTTAGCAAGGAAATATGAACCGGCATTCAACCGCGCAGTGATTCTCGACAAAAAGGAAAAGCGTGTAAACCCTTATGGATACTTAGCTCGAAGAACTGTCGGGATTAAAGTAACTGAGGATGGATGCGACACCTGCTACAATGGAATTGACGGAGCATACAACAAATACCTGAAAGGGAAACAGGGCGAACGTTTGGAACGAAGAATGGCCCAAAATGTATGGGTCCCCATTGAAGATGAAGATTTTCGCAAGGCGGAAGACGGTTTGGACATTCTTTCCACCATCGACGCCCGCATACAACAACTGGCCGAAAGTTCCCTGCGCCAGTGCTTGGATTCCAACGATGCGGACAAAGGCTGCGTGGTGCTTATGGAAGTGGGAACAGGTTACATTAAAGCGATTTCGAGCCTTACCCGCCTAAGCAGCGGCGAATATTTGGAAGTTGAAAATATTGCTGTCAGCGACCGCTACGAGCCCGGCTCTACTTTCAAAACCGTAACATCTATGATTATGCTTGAAAACGGCATTTGCGACACTTCCACAAAAGTGCCTACAGGCGAACATAAATACGGGCTTGCCTATGTAAAAGACGTAAAGAAAAAGGATTACGGTATGATAAGCCTGATAAGAGCTTTTGAAGTTTCGTCGAATGTGGGAATGTGTGCGCCGATTTATGAACACTACAATAAAAAGAGGAAAGATTTTTACAGTTCCATGGTTGAAACTTTTCCTTTCTATCCGCTGGATTTGGATTTGAATGTAAAAATAGCTAAACCGACAATTATTTCGGATATGGCGCCGGACGTAAACTTCATGAACCTTTGCTATGGTTATGGCGTGGATATGAGCGTTTTGCAAATGCTGACTTTTTACAATGGAATTGCCAATGGCGGAAAAATGATTAAGCCTTTGTTTGTTAGTCATTTGCTAAAAACAGGCGATACCATTAAATCGTTTAAGCCTGAGGTTTTAAAAGAAAAAATGTGTTCCAAAAGTACTTTGGACAAACTGCAAGACATGATGAAAGGCGTTGTGAAGAACGGCAGCGCCCGCCGCCTTTCAAAAACGCCTTACGGAATAGCCGGAAAAACCGGTACGGCCGCTTCGGGCTATGCCGATAAAAACGGAGTGCTTAGCTATCGTGCGTCGTTTGTGGGTTATTTCCCTGCCGACAATCCGAAATATTCTTGTATGGTATTGGTAATTAACCCCAAGAAAAACCTTCAGCATGGTGGTGAACTGGCGGCTCCGGTTTTCAAAGATATTGCCGACCGCGTGTGCGGAACTCGCTTGGATATTGACATTCCTATTGCAGAACGCGAAAACCGTAAGTGGCCAAAAGTCCCAAAAGCTTCTGCCGAAGATTTGCAATGTATTTTCCAGACTTTGGACATTCCAAACAACTGGAAAACAAAACCCAATCAATGGATTATCGGGAATATAGACACTTTGGGGAAACTTACTTACGATGTATTCAAACCCAAAGCCAATATGGTGCCTTCGGTTATAGGAATGACGGTTAAAGACGCTTTGTATTTGTTGGAGAATATGGGATTGAAAGTCATTTACAACGGACGTGGAAAGGTTACGCAACAATCGTTGGAGGCAGGTGGATCATTCAAAAAAGGAGATGCCATTTACTTAACATTGGGAATGAATTAAGGCAAAAGGTTTTAACAATGACATTTTAAACAATATATAATTTGAAAAAGCTCACAGACATATTAAAAGGGATAGAAATCCGGAAAGTTATTGGAAACACAGACTGTTCTGTTTCCATGCTTGCGTTCGATTCCCGCGCTGTGGAACCGCAAAGTCTTTTTGTGGCGCAACGCGGAACGCTTTCCGATGGGCACAATTTTATAGAAATGGCCATTGAGAAAGGCGCCCAAACCATTGTCTGCGAAACATTGCCCGAAAAACTTTCCGAAAACTGCACTTATGTACAAGTGGAAAACAGCAGCGAAGCGTTGGGGATTTTGGCTTCCAATTTCTTTGGGAAACCGTCTTCACGTTTGAAATTGATTGGCATTACGGGAACCAACGGAAAAACGACTACGGTTACTTTGCTGCACCAACTGTTTTTGAATTTGGGCTATAGCGTAGGGTTGCTTTCTACGATTGTGAACAAAATAAACGAGAAGGAAATTCCGGCCACGCATACCACACCCGATGCCATTCAGCTAAATTCGCTTTTGGCACAAATGCTGGAAGCCGGTTGCGAATACTGTTTTATGGAAGTGAGTTCGCATGCCGTGGTTCAAAAACGCATTGCCGGACTTTCGTTTGCCGGTGGGCTTTTCAGCAATATTACGCACGACCATTTGGATTTTCACGAAACCTTTGACAATTACCTGAAAGCCAAAAAGGAATTTTTCGACCATTTGCCGAAAACCGCTTTTGCCCTGACCAACAAAGACGACCGCAACGGCATGGTGATGTTGCAAAATACCAAAGCCAAAAAATATACTTACAGCCTGCAAAGCCTTGCCGATTTCCATTGCAGAATTATGGAAAACACATTTTTAGGTTTGCAAATGAATCTTAACGGCAAAGAGGTTTGGGCTCGTTTGGTTGGAAAATTCAATGCCTACAACCTGTTGGCTATTTATTCCGCAGCGGTATTGTGCGGATTGGACGCTGAACAAGTTTTGACAGCCATAAGCAACTTGCCGGCTGCCGAAGGGCGTTTTGATGCTTTTCAGGCACAAGGCAAAACGGCCATTGTGGATTATGCCCACACGCCCGACGCTTTGAAAAATACTTTGCAGACGATTCATGAAATCCGTTCGCCAGAGCAAAAAATTATTACGGTGGTGGGCTGTGGCGGAAACCGCGACAAAACCAAACGCCCCATTATGGCGCAATTGGCCGCTTCGCTTAGCGACAAATTGATTCTTACTTCCGACAATCCGCGAAACGAAGAACCTGAAGACATTTTAGACCAAATGGAAAAAGGTTTGGATTTTCAGCAAAAGCAAAAATCTTTGCGGATTTCGAACCGTAGGGAAGCCATAAAAACGGCTTGCTTGCTTGCCCAACAAGGTGATATTATTTTGGTGGCGGGGAAAGGGCATGAAAAATATCAGGAAATTAAAGGAATCAAACATCATTTCGACGACAAGGAAGAACTTCTGAATTGTTTGCCGGAACAAAAGTAAAAACAATAAATACCCTATATTATGTTGTATTATTTATTCGATTGGTTACATAAAGCTTATAGTTTTCCGGGCGCCGGAGTATTTCAATATATTTCGTTCCGCGCGGGAATGGCCGTCATTATTTCCTTACTCATAACCATTGTTTTCGGGGAAAAATTCATTTCGCTTTTGCAGAAAAAACAAGTGGGCGAAACCGTTCGGAATTTGGGCTTGGAAGGGCAAATGCAAAAGCAAGGCACTCCCACCATGGGCGGACTAATCATTTTGGCTGCAATCCTTGTCCCTACCCTGCTTTTTACCAAATTGAATAATATTTACATCATATTGATGCTTGTTACCACTGTATGGCTTGGCGGTATTGGGTTTTTAGACGATTATATTAAAGTTTTCAAAAAGAATAAAGAAGGACTTGCCGGAAAATTCAAGATTTTGGGACAGGTAATTCTTGGCATTTTCGTGGGTTTGGTTATCATGTTTCACCCCGAAATTACAATGAAAGAAAAGAAAGCCGTTCAGCATTATGTAGAAACACACAATGTGCAAAAAAGCACTGCTTACGACAAGGCTGTTTCCGTGCTGTCCGAAAATCCTGTTAAATCGACTAAAACGACAATCCCTTTTGTGAAAAACAACGAATTTGACTACTCCTCGCTGATTTCCTGGATTAGTAAAGATGCTGTGAAATACACATGGATTTTGTTTGTTCTAGTTGTTATTTTGATAGTTACAGCTGTTTCAAATGCCGCCAACCTTACCGACGGCATCGATGGTTTGGCCACGGGAAGTTCGGCCATTGTCGGTTCGGCTTTGGCCATTTTAGCTTGGCTTTCGGGCAATATTATTATGGCAAATTATTTGAATATCATGTATTTGCCCGGAATTGGCGAATTAACGGTTTTTATAGCTGCTTTTGTGGGCGCCACCATAGGATTTTTGTGGTACAACACCTATCCTGCCAAAGTTTTCATGGGCGATACGGGTTCGTTAGCGCTTGGTGGAATTATTGCTGTGTTTGCTATCCTGATTCGCAAAGAACTTTTATTGCCCATTTTATGCGGAATTTTCCTGATAGAAAACCTTTCGGTAATCATGCAGGTAAGCTATTTCAAATACACCAAAAAAAGAGGTGGTGCTGGGAAACGGATTTTCCTGATGTCGCCTTTGCATCATCATTTTCAAAAAAAGGGATTACCCGAAGCCCGCATTGTACAACGTTTTTTCATTATCGGCATTTTACTCGCCGTACTTAGCATCATTACTCTGAAACTTAGATAATAACCCAACAAACTTTAACATAGAGATGGACATAGAATTATTAGCAAAACAAGGACGTACAAAAATACATTCCGGACTGGCCGGAATAGATGTGAATCAATTGATGAGATTGAGGAAACAAACGCTCAGAAATTGTTTTTCTTCTTTCGAACAGGATGAAAACAGATTGGAATTTTTGGCTCGCGTTCAGGAAATTGAATTTTTTAACGATGCTGCTTCGCAAACGCCCAATTCCACTTGGTTTTCGTTGGAAAATATGTGCAAACCCACCATTTGGGTTGCCTGTTCCGATGATGGAATCACAGATTTTACATCCTTGATTCCCATGGCTTTGGAAAAAGTAAAAACCTTGATTTATTTTGGGGACAACAATACCCAATATTTGAAACGGGCTTTTGCAGGAATTATTCCGACAATTATCAAAGTGGACGATTTGGAAAGTGCTGTCTACAAGGCTTTTTACCTTTCGGAAGGAAATGAAGCGGTTCTGTTTTCGCCTGCTTGCAAAACACAACACACAGTCGAAGAACTTGGCCACAGTTTTAAAAGAGTGGTGCAAGAACTTTAGTTCAATTAGGAATTAACAATTAAGAATTAGGAATATCTTACAACAAAAATAAGTTCATAGTTACAACAATGACGTTTCTGAATTTTAAGAAAATACAACCTCGTGGCGACAAAGTAATTTGGGTTATTTTGCTGTTTTTACTATTGCTTTCCATTTTGGAAGTTTACAGTTCCATTGGAAAATTCGCTTACGACAAAGCTTCTGGCAATACCACGAAATTACTGTTCAAGCATTTGCTGATTATTGCGGCAAGCGTGAGCGTCATTATTGTGTTGAGTAACGTAAAATATATCTATTTTTCAATACTTTCTAAATTTGGGTATTATATTTCTATTCCTTTGCTGCTATTTACTTTCGTGGTCGGATTTACATCCAGCAAAGCGGCCGGCCGCTGGCTCGAAGTTCCCATTATAGGGCAATTCCAGCCTTCGGAAATGGTAAAATTTATCATGATTATTTACATGGCGCGGCTAATTACATTGAAACGCAATGAAATCAAAGAATTTGCCACATTCCGGAAATTGCTGATTCCGCCTTTACTCATTGCAGGGCTGATTTTTCCTGAAAACTTTTCTACGGCCATACTTTTGTTCTTTGTTTGTTTTGTTTTATTATTTATTGGCGGTACCAAATTGCGTTATTGGTTTGGCTTTGCAGGCATGGGGCTTTTGGCTTTGGTGGTATTTTTCTTTGCCATTTCAGCTTTAGACTTAGACTTTGCCCGTTCGGGAACATGGTCAAAACGGATAGAAGAATACATTGGACGAGACAAGGAAGCGCTTACACAGGCCAATATTGCCAAGATGGCCATAGCCTCTGGAGGTGTTGTAGGCAAAATGCCGGGAAATACAGTTCAAGGGCGTTTGCTCAGCGAATCGCACAACGACTTTATCTATGCTGTTATTATTGAAGAATTGGGCTTAATGGGGGGCATTATTGTGCTTTTGCTCTACCTCATGTTTTTCTTCCGCTGCATGTGGATTGCCATTAAAGCTGAAGGGCTTTTTGCCGCGCTCACGGCTGTGGGGCTCGGGCTTATGCTCACCGTCCAGGCCTTTGTTAATATGGGTGTTGCCGTAAATCTGTTTCCCGTAACCGGACAAACTTTGCCTTTTATCAGCTATGGAGGAACATCTTTCCTTTTTTCGAGCATTGCAGTGGGAATTATCCTGAGTATCAGTGCCGACATTCAAAAAAAAGACGCCAAGAAAAAAGAAGAATCAGAAACTGCTGCTTTGGAAGAAAATTCAGAAAAAACAGAAGAAACCTCAGCTGGAGAATAAATCCTTATTTACAACAAGTATTTTTAATACTTTTGTACTTTTAATTCCCACTTGAAACATTCAAGTTAATCTTGTTGTTTTTCAAAGATTTATAGCATTATCATTATGAAAAAGAATTTGTTCTTTTTGGCGAAATTATATCTTTATTGGTTTCTTGTTTTTTTTGTAAGCCGAGTCATTTTCATGATTTACTATTCTTCTGCCTTAACCACAGCAAAGGTTAATATAGGTGAACTATTTTCCTGCTTTATTCATGGCCTTCGCTTGGATTGGTCTACGGCATCATATTGTATGGTTATTCCCTTTCTGTTGATGGCAGTGAAACAATTTACCCCTTCAAATATCCCTCTGAGAATCAACTATGTCTATGTCTGCATTTTAACAGTTTTTTATATGCTCTTAATCGGTGGGGAGCTGGGTATGTATGGCGAATGGCAGTCGAAACTGAACTACAAAGCGCTTTTGTATTTGCAACATCCCGACGAGATATTTAACTCCACATCTACAGGAAATTTCTTTCTGCTGTTAAGTATTGTCCTCATTTTTTCGTTTCTGCTTCTGTGGTTTTACCATAAATTTATCCATCTGAAAAAACAACCGCAAACTGTAAAAATCTGGCAAGGATTATTGTTTATCTTACTAATGCCTGCTTTTATTTTCTTTGGTATTCGTGGAAGTTTCAAACCCATTCCCATTCAAAAGAGCGATGCTTTTTTTTCGGAAAAGAATATTTTGAACGATATTGCAGTTAATACCGCATGGAATTTGCTTGAAAGCATCTCGAATAGTTCCGGCATTTTAGAGAAAAATCCCTTTATTGTCTTTGATACTGCAGATGCAGAAGCGACTGTAAGAGCTTTGCATGAAGTTCAAAAGGATGAAACCAAAATGATTTTAACTACAAACAGGCCAAATATTGTGATTATTCTGCTGGAAAGTTGGTCTGCCGATATGATAGAATCTTTAGGTGGCGAACCGGGCATTACTCCCAATTTTAAAAAGCTTGAAACAGACGGCATCTTATTCACCAAAGCATATTCCGGAGGAAAACGTTCACAACAGGGCGTAGCAGCTCTTTTTGCAGGATTTCCGGCATTGCCTTCTATTGTCATTACCAATTTCCCCGAAAAAGCAAGAAAACTTCCGAGCTTTACCAACCGATTAAATAAAGAAGGGTATCATTCTTCATTTTATTTTGGCGGACAATTAATGTATGGAAACATCAAAGGTTTTCTTCTTACCAATCATTTTCAGCGAATTGTCGAAGAATCGGACTTTCCTTTAAATCAAAAAGGGAAAGGGAAATTAGGTGTACATGATGAATTTGTTTTGGAAAAACATGCCAAAGATATGGCCAATGAGCCCCAGCCTTTCTTTTCTACGGTTTTTACTTTAAGTTCACATAGCCCTTATGATCAACCGATGGAGAATTATTTTAATTGGGATGATCCTGAAAATGGCTACATTAACTCGATGTATTACTCCGATTATTCTTTAGGAAAATATATTGAACTCGCGAAAAAAATGCCGTGGTACAAAAATACTTTATTCATTTTTGTTGCCGACCACAGCCACAACACACATCGAAACCATCCCTATTTTTCTTTTGAATACAACTACATTCCCATGATGTTTTATGGCGAAGTTATCAAGCCTGAATATAGGGGAATCCAAATGAATAATTACGCTACACAAAGCGATATTCCAACAACAATTCTTAAACAATTAGGTTTGTCGTATGATGAATTTACTTGGAGTAGAAATATATTGAATCCCTATTCACCAAATTTTGCTTATATGGAAGCCTTGAATGGAGTGGGCTTTATGCGGCCTCAAGGGTTTTTCTTTTATGATGGTATGCAACATTCTTTCATTGAAAAACAACTACCACCCGAAGATGAAAGCAAAATTGTAAAAGAAGGACAATCCTATTTACAAGTTCTTTTTCAACAGGTAATTGATTTATAATTTGTCTTTGGCTGTAGCAATTGTGAAAATATAAATATCTGCAAGGGAATCACTCAAAAATTGAGTATTTTTGCAAGATGATTCCAAAGGAAAAAGTCGATCAGGTTTTGGAAGCTGCCCGCATAGAAGAAGTGGTGGGCGACTTTGTGGTGTTGCGCCGTCGCGGAAGTAACCTGCTTGGATTATGTCCTTTCCACAACGAAAAAACACCTTCGTTTACGGTGTCGCCGGCAAAAGGTATTTACAAATGCTTTGGTTGCGGAAAATCCGGAAATTCCGCCGGATTCATCATGGATCATGAACATTTCTCGTTTCCCGAAGCCGTTCGCTATCTGGCAAGGAAATACAATATAGAGATTCAGGAAGAGGAGCTTTCGCCCGAAAAATTACAGGAACAGAACGAAAAAGAGGCTTTGTTCCACGTTACGGAATTTGCCCAGAAATACTTTGCCCAGCAGCTTCTCGAATCCGAAAAAGGACGCGCCATTGGGCTAAGCTATTTTCAGGAACGCGGCCTGACCGAAGCCAGCATCCGCAAATTTGGCTTGGGGTATTCGCCCGACGAATGGCAAGCCTTTACTGACCACGCCCTGAAAAATGGTTATTCGCTCGACATATTGATAAAAAGCGGCTTAACCATCCAAAAGGAAGACAAACATTACGACCGTTTCCGCGGAAGGGTTATTTTTCCGATACACAGCGTCAGCGGACGGGTTTTGGGCTTTACCGCGCGGATTCTTTCGTCCGAAAAACAAGCGGCCAAATATGTCAATTCACCGGAATCGGAAATCTATACCAAAAGCAAAACCCTTTACGGGATTTCTTTGGCAAAGTCTGCCATTGTCAAAAACGACCTCAGCTATTTAGTGGAAGGAAACCTCGATGTTGTCAGCCTTCATCAGGTGGGATTCGAAAATACTGTGGCTTCTTCGGGAACGTCGCTCACCGAAGACCAGATAAAACTGCTGAAACGTTATTCAAAAAACGTAACCATTCTTTACGACGGCGATGCCGCGGGAATCAAAGCCGCTTTTCGCGCCACCGATATGCTGATTGCCGAAGGCCTGCATATCCGCATTGTGCTGTTTCCCGATGGCGACGACCCCGATTCCTATCTGCAAAAGCACGGCAGCGTTGAATTCAAGGATTTCATCGACAAGCACTCCGACAACTTTATCCTTTTCAAGACCAAACTTTTGGCAAAGGAAACCCAGGACGACCCCATCAAAAAGGCGGCTTTAATCAAGGAATTGATAGAAACCATTTCGTTGATACCGGAATCCTTAGACCGCAGTGTGTATGTGAAGGAATGTTCTTCTATTTTGAAAATGGAAGAGCAAACCCTGATAAGTGAGTTGAACAAGGCTTTCCGGAAAAAGCTTGTCAAAACATCGGGGCCGGAAGAAAAAGACAGTTTGCCCGAAACCACAGAACCGGCGGCAACACAGCTTTTGCCCGAAACCAAAAGCAAGGAAGAAGATCAGGAACGCAAAATTGTTGAATTGCTATTGAACTATGGCAATAAAATGACACGGCAAGAGGCTTTGAATGAGCAAGGGCAATTGGTGAAAGAAGAGTTTTATGTAGAAGCTTTCCTTGTCGGCGAAATCATGAACGACGAACTGACTTTTGAAAACGACCTCTACCAAAGTATTTTCGACGAATACAAAACCCTCCTCCTGCAAGGACAAATTTTGCAGGAACAACATTTTATCAATCACGAACGCACTGACTTCAGGCAATTAGCGGCAAGTCTTTTGGTAAAAACTTATTCGGTAAGCGAAAACTGGAGTAAAAAGTTTCAAATTCATGTTCCGGCGCCCGATTCGCAGGAAAAATTAGACATCGATGTACGGGATTCGTTGCTTAGTTTTAAGATGAAGAAATTGGACAAACGGATTCTTCATTTAACCGAACAAATTGAAACCGCAGCCGAAGAGGAAGCCTTGATTCTCTTGTCGGAATTATTGCCCTTGAAACAAATACGCGCCAAAATTGCCAAAGAATTAAACAGAGTGATTAGTTAATTGAAAATGGAGAAGAATCCTTTCAAAAATCGTTAAAATTATTTTCAAATGAAAAAATACAGTTTCCTTTTATTCTTGTTGATAATTCCTTTTGAATTTTGTGCTCAAACCTTCAATGTGAATGGCATTAATTATCAACTACGAGAAAACAAAATCGAAGTTGAAGTAACTTTCGACACAATTAATAAGTATCAAGGCCATATTACAATTCCCAATTCAATCCAATGGCAAGGGAAAACGTATAAAGTTACAGCGTTAGGGATTTCTGCATTCAAAGATTGTTCAAAGCTTACTTCCGTAAACCTTCCTGAGGGATTAAAAAGTATAGGCAATAGGGCTTTTGCCAATTGTACGAATCTTGCATCTATTTCTATTCCAAAAAGTGTTACAAAAATAGGGGCACTTGCTTTTGATAATTGCTCCAAACTTTCCACCATTAACCTTTCTAAAAATATCGTACACATTGATATGAATGCTTTTGATAATCAAAAAATATACGATTATACAAATCTTCCTGATAGAATGGCTGTTATATATGATACTTCTCGAATTACTCCATGGTTTAAAAATCAACCTGATGGACTTATATACATTGGAAAAGTTCTTTACGTTTGGAAAGGAGAAATGCCAAAAAATACAAAAGTTATTGTTGAAAATGGAACGACCCTTGTTGCAGACGAAGCATTTAAAAATTGCATAGGATTAACTTTTATCAAAATTCCTGAAAGCGTTACCAAAATTGGTTTCAAAGCTTTTTTCGATTGTACAAATTTAAAAGATATTTTCACGAAAAATCCGATACCTGCAAAATGTGATGAAGATTGCTTTTCTGACAAATTTATAAAAACCTGTACGTTGCATGTTCCCAAAGGGAGCAAAGCTAAATACCAACAAGCTGAGGGCTGGAAAAAGTTTTCAAATATTGTTGAAGAATAAACTTTGAAAAAAATGAAAGAAAAAGAACTTCGAAAAATTGCCCGTCAAAAAATACGGGAAGGGAAAAATTCGCAGCAAGCTTTTGAGGAAATTGTATCTGAATTTCCATCAGAAAAGGTGTTGGGTATTGCAGATATTGTCAAAGAGATTCCGACTCTTAAAACAAGGCGGAAATTGAAAAAATGGACAAATCTTTTTATTTGTCTCTTTTCAGCCACTTTCGGATATGCTATCTTTTTAAAATTTTCTTCTTTCATAGAGAATAAAGACTCTTATTGGGACTTCTTTTTTCTAATTCTATTAACAATATTCCTTGCTTTCCTAATTTGGGGCACTCTGACGTATTATAGACATGCTTATCAAGTGGCAGCCGGCATGACTTTTGTTTATTCTAATATTTTGTGGGATAGCCTTTTGTCCAAAGATTTTTCTTTTTCCCCTTTTATTTGGTTTGTTATTGCAGGAATTATTCTCATTGGCGGATTCATTTTTCATAGAAAATTAACGTCAAATTACACAGTCGAAAAAGAAGAATATGTTAATGAAGAGGGGTTTACAAGATTAAAAAACAGAATTATTTTTAACGACTAAAACATGAGTAATATCAAGCTTTTTGAAAGCAAACAGATTAGAACTGTTTGGGACGAAATTCAAAAAAAATGGTTTTTTTCTATCCAGGATGTGGTTGAAATTTTAACCATTGGGTAGACGTCTCGGACAGTGCAGGCGGATACTGACAGGATATGATTGAACGTTCACTCAATCTAACATAACGAATTGATTAAAGAAATGTATCTTTGCCGAAAATGTCAAGACAGAATGAAATTTACAAAATGCATTAAACAATTCCGGGGAGAACAGCAAATGCCACAACAACAATTAGCCGCAGCATTGGGAATTGACACAGCGGCTTATTGCAAAATTGAAAAGGCGAACAAGTTGTGATTATTGCCGATATAAGATATAAGAGAACAATTCATTAACCATGCCCGAACAACAAAACATAGAATACAAATCCATTTGGAAAGACGAATACCTGAAATGGATATGTGGCTTTGCCAATGCACAAGGGGGTACGCTTGTTATCGGAAAAGACGACAACGGCAATGTAGTTGGCGTGAAAAATGCAGACAAATTATTGGAAGATTTGCCTAATAAAATCACGACCATTTTGGGCATTGTTGCCGATGTAAACCTGCACGAGACACAACAAGGCAATTATATCGAAATCGTAGTAGAACCGCAACCCAATCCTGTAAATTACAAAGGCGAGTATCATTTTCGTAGCGGAGCCACCAAACAGGAATTGAAAGGCGCGGCTTTGGATAAATTTTTGTTACAAAAATATGGTAAGAAATGGGATGGCGTAACTGTTCCCAATGTTCGAATATCGGAACTAAAGCAAGAAACTTTTGAATTATTCAAAGAAAAAGGCATTGACAGCAAACGCCTTGACGAAAAAAGCCGCAAAGCAACGCCAGAACAATTACTCAACAACTTGAAATTGATCGACAACGGACATTTGAAAAGGGCGGCATTACTTCTTTTCCATCCCGACCCTGAAAAATTTGTAACAGGCGCATACATCAAAATCGGGTTTTTCCGTTCCGAAAGTGATTTGCAATTTCAAGACGATATACACGGCAACTTGTTTGAGCAGATTGAAAAAACAATGGATTTGCTTTTGACAAAATACACACGGGCGTTAATCAGCTACAAAGGTTTGTCGCGTATCGAAACGTATGAATATCCCGAAGCAGCCCTGCGCGAGGCCTTGTTGAATGCCGTTGCACATAAAGATTATGCAGGTTGTACGCCCATTCAAATTCGTGTTTACAGCGATAGAATAAAAATTTGGAACGAAGGACATCTTCCCCAAAACTGGACTGTCCAAAATCTTTTACAGGAACATTCATCCCGTCCGTACAACCCGGATATTGCCAACGCTTTTTTTCGCAGTGGATATGTAGAATCGTGGGGGCGAGGCATTGAAAAAATCACCGAACAATGTATAGAAGCAGGATTGCCTATTCCATTAATTACCAACGAAGGTTCTGATTTTTGGATTATTTTCAGAAAAGATATTTACGATAAAGAAAATTTGATCGACAAAGGCTTAAACGAAAGGCAAATTGACGCTCTGTTGTTTTTCAAAGCGAAAAAGGAAATAACAAGTTCCGAATATGCACAGAAATACAGTATTTCAGACAGAACTGCAAGACGAGACTTGTCCGAATTAGTTGAAAAAGGATTGCTTAAAAATGAGGGAGATACAAACTTGTCGAAATATATTTTTGCTTAGATGTCCGAAGAATGTCCGAAGAATGTCCGAAGTTGCCGAATAAAATAGCGAAATAGAATTTGACAAAAAACACTTACACAAACAAAAACAGAAAAGACCAGTACCCAACTCACGGGCCTACCGTTTGCCTTGGGGAATATTGAAGTAATGAAAAGCAAGCCTAAAATTTAAACAGTTACTTTGAAGAATAGAACCAAAGAAAAAGTGATTTCCAGCGAAAACTATTTGTTACTAAGTGAACAGGAAAAGAAAAAGCTGAAATAAAATTGTACGTTTTCAAAAGAATTATCATGTCAAAAACAAACATCTCACAAATAGATACCATAGCTCAAAAAGTATTTTCAAATCAAAGGATTACCCCTGAAGAAGGCGTTTTTCTGTTCGAAAATGCAGAAATCCCTTATTTGGGAATTTTGGCCAACCTTGCCAATGAACGGGTAAACGGCAAACAAGTCTATTTCAACAAAAATGCCCACATTGAACCGACGAATATCTGTATCAACAAATGCCGTTTCTGCGCCTACTCGCGCGAAAAAGGACAGGAAGGTGGCTGGGAACTCAGTTTGCCCGAAATTCAAAAACGGCTCAAAGATTTACCCGAAAACATTACCGAAATCCATATTGTGGGCGGCATTCACCCCGACAGGGATTTGAATTACTATTGCCAACTGATTGAAATGGTAAAACAGGTGTTGCCCAAAGTTTGTGTAAAGGCTTTTACGGCGCCGGAAATTGAATATATGATTTCAAAAGCCGGTTTGAGTTTGGAAGACGGTATCCGAAAACTGAAACAAGCCGGATTGGAAGCCGTTCCGGGTGGGGGTGCCGAAATCTTCGACGAAAAACTTCGCGCCGAAATCTGTCCCGAGAAAACAAGTTCCGAAAATTGGCTGAAAATCCATGAAACTTTACACAAAGAGGGAATCCCTTCAAATGCTACAATACTTTACGGACACAGAGAAACATACACCCAACGTATCGACCATTTAAACCGTTTGCGTTTGTTGCAAGACCAAACCCATGGCTTCAATGCTTTTATTCCGCTGAAATTCCGGAACGAAAACAGCGCCATGTCCGACATCAAGGAAGTTTCAATTATCGAAGACCTGAAAATGTATGCCATTACACGCATTTTCCTTGATAATGTCCCCCATTTGAAAGCCTATTGGCCTTCGGTAGGGAAATCATTCGCCCAATTGGCATTGAGTTTTGGTGTCGATGATTTGGATGGCACCATCAACGATTCTACCAAAATTTATTCCATGGCCGGCGCCGAAGACACCAATCCCTGCATGACCGAACAGGAAATGAATGAGCTTATTCATGAGGCCGGAAAAACACCTGTGGAACGCGATTCACAGTACAGAATTTTAAAATAAAATTGAACCATCTTTTAATCCTACTTGTTTTAACCTTAAAATCTACTTTATTATGAAAAAAATCGTTTTGTCTGCCTTTGTCTTAGCTTTCAGTTTCATTTCCTGCAAATCGAACGGAAAGTTTCCTACCGAACAACAACAAACCTCTCAAAAAACAACAACTTCTGTTGAATTCAAATCTCTTTCGGGTTATTTTGCCAGAAACACTTTTGTGGCTGCAAAAGACGTAAATCTATTGCTGCTGAATACACTAGAAAATTTTGATTCTGTTTTAGGCATAGCCAAAACCATGAATAACAAAATCAATAAGCCTGATTTCGAAAATACACTCCCTTTGGCAATTATCCTGAAACCTACCGATAAGCAAACCCAACTGTCCATTGACAAAGTTTCTTCAGAAAACAATATTTTGCGCATTGATGCCAAATTGGAACAAGGCGAAAAACAATCCTATACAATGGTTCCCACCCTTGTTTTTTCAGTGCCAAAAGCTGCTGATACAAAAGAAATTCAATTATTTATAAATGGCACTCAAACAGAAACGTTGCATTTGAAATAAATAAACTTTAAAACACTAAGCCTTATGTCTGTATTAATTGAATATGCGATGTTTCCTACCGATAAAGGAATCAGCGTAAGCCAATATGTGGCTCGGATTATTAAACTGTTGGAAGCTGAAAAAGTCAATTACCAACTAACGCCCATGGGCACCATTGCCGAAACCGATACCTTGGAAGGCGCCCTGTCCATTGTTCAAAAATCCTATGAGCAGCTTTCCCCCGACTGCGACAGAGTTTATTCTACCATCAAACTCGACATTAAAAAACATGGCGAAAAAATGATGCAACAGAAAGTGGAATCGGTAAAGAGTAAGTTGTAAAGGATATTTTGATAACGGGAAATAACATCCGATTCTCTAAGCAATATTTAAGGATTCAAAAGGAATAACTATGAATTTCACTTTAGATAATGGGATAGAGGATTTCATTATCTATAAACAATTTGATGATATAACCCTGATAAATAAAATCTTTTTTTGCAAAAAAGCTTTGTTATTCCAAAAAAAAAGTGGAAATTTGCAAACCGTTTTAGAAATTTTTTCACTCAAAACCAAGGAAAAACGATGTCAAGAATTTGTGAAATTACAGGAAAAAAAGTACTTGTAGGAAACAGTGTATCCCACTCAAATATAAAAACAAAACGCAGATTTTATCCAAATTTGCAAACCAAAAAATTCTACATTCCTGAAGAAGATTTGTGGATTACATTGAAAGTTTCTGCAAAAGGAATCCGTACTATCAGCAAAATTGGCGTATTGAATGCCATTAAAAAAGCGGTAGAAAAAGGACATATTGAATTGTAAGAATACATATTTGTATTTATAATAAATTAAATGTTTAATCTCTAAAAGAAAGAGGTATTAATTATGATTATTATCCCTGTAAAAGAAGGCGAAAATATTGATCGTGCTTTGAAAAAATTGAAAAGAAAGTTTGAAAAAACCGGAGTAGTTCGTGAAGTAAGAGAACGTCAAAAATTCACAAAACCTTCAGTAAAAGCAAGGGACAAAAAGTTAAAAGCTATTTATATTCAAGGTCTTCAACATGAATTGATGAATAAATAGTTTTACTTTTAGTAATTCATATTTGAGAGGATTTTGCAAAATACTTGCAAAATCCTCTTTTTTTTCGTATATTCGCATTATGAAATTAGACTCTATTCCTTTTATTTCTTATCTGAAAGACGAAAAAAAATATTCGCCCTTAACAGTAAATGCTTATGAGTCTGATTTGAAAGAATTCTTTAGTTTCCTGAAAAAAATAGAAATCATAGAAATAGAAGAAATTGATTTGGCTGCCATTAGGGCATGGCAAGTTGAATTGAGTGAAAACGGCAATTCCAATCGTTCTATTGCACGGAAAATAAGCAGCTTGAGGTCGTGGTTCAGATTCTTAAAGAAACAAGGTTTAGCTCTTGAAAATCCGTTAAATAAAATTATTCTGCCGAAACAGTCCAAGAAATTACCGTCATTTTTGCAAGAATCCGAAATGGAAAATCTTTTTCACAAAATAGAATTTCCACAAGATTTTGAAGGTATGCGCGATAAATTGATTTTAAAAGTTTTATATGAAACGGGGATCCGGCGCGCAGAACTATTGAATTTAAAAGAATTGGACATAGATTTTGACCGGAATGAAATACGGGTTTTGGGAAAACGAAATAAAGAAAGAATTATTCCCATAAATGATACTTTAAAAGAAAATATTATTTTATATTTGCAAGAGAAACGTAGAATGAACTTTCAGGCAGATTTCTTGTTCATTACGAAAAAGGATAGGCCCATGTCAGCAAATTTGCTGACAAATATTGTAAAAACCTATTTGACAAATGTTTGCAGTTTAACAAAAAAAAGCCCTCATGTATTGCGGCATACTTTTGCAACCCATTTATTAAATAATGGAGCTGAAATAAATGCCATAAAAGAACTTTTGGGGCATTCCAGTTTAGCGGCAACACAGGTATACACACACAACACCATTGAAAAATTAAAAAATACGTATAACAATGCCCATCCAAGGGCTAAAAACAAAGGAGGTCATATATGAATATCACAATCAATGCTGTAAAATTCAAAACAGACGTAAAATTAGAAACTTTTATCAACGAAAAAGTAGGAAAGTTAGCAAAAAACATTGATAACATACATGGGTGCGATGTTACATTGAAAGTAGAGAAGCCGGAAAGCGATAATAATAAAATCACAGAAATTCATTTGCACCTTCCGGGGCAAACCCTGTTTGCCAGCAAACAAGCCGACAGTTTCGAAGAAGCAACTGCCGTATGTATTGATGCCTTAAAAACACAAATAGCCCGTTTTAAAGAAAAATATTAGGAATTACATAGGATTTTTACTCAAGGAGCAATGCCGTAACAAGGAATTGCTCCTTGTTTTTTTGGCATATACAAATCAGTCTTCTTTTCTTGGAAGAGGGGTTATTTGATAATTGGTTAACTTGTAGAAGTTGCACCGAATGTTTTCAAATCCATTGGATTCTTCTAAACGTTTGAAATAAAGAGGGTTTAATAAATTCAAGGGGGTGGTTTTTAAATTCGGATCTTTCCAAAATTTCTCGCCTGTGCTTTCCAACCCCATTACAAAATGCAGCAAAATATCATATCCGGAGGCTGCAAAATCAGCATTGGGATAGGTTTTATAGGTAGTTTTAAATAACTCTATAAATTCTTTATGTGTGGGATTTCCTTCATCTAAATAGACATTTTGAAGAAAAGAAAAATTTACGCGTTGCAGATAGGTTAGGTCTATACTTTTGTAGTTTAAGATATTAGGTGAGCTAAACAAAGTTGGCGGATTACTTTTTTGAGCAACCATGATGTTCAACAATCTGGCTAAGTATGCTTCTTCAGAAAGCCCCGGATTATCATAAGCAGAAACCACAATATTCTTTTTTCCGTTTGCCAATTGCGTCCGTAATGCCGAAACCGAAGCTTCCCATTGGAAAAGAGTGTAAGGTACGGTTGTTTGCTTTGCCAATGCGACCTTAAAAGCGTTGTATGTAGTTTGTTTCTTTGACGATGAAGAATAAATAACAATCATGTTCGGATTGGAAACATTTTTAGTTACATAATTGATAAAACTTCGGGCATAAGATTCGGGCGAGGGGCTTAGTTTAAAAACATACGGATTATTTTCCAAAATCATGGCATGTTCCGAAAGTGGATTTACAATGAATATATTGTTCTTTTTTGCAAGTTTTGCTGCGGTAGCAAAGCCTTTTTGATAAAGCAGGGCAACAATGAAATCCACATCCTGTATCTCGGGTTTCGCAAAAATGGATTTTATTGCTGTGGTGTCATTTTCACCTACATCATAAACGGTTAGCTTTACATTAAACCCCTTTTCTTCTAATTTATTAAGAGCAAGTAAAATACCTTCATAAAACTGGATAAACTGGAAACTGCTATATTCCCGTTTCCGTTTTTGTTCTATGTCCGCTTTGGTCAGGGATATTTGTGAAATTTGGTCTAAATACAAAGGAATAAACAAGGCAACATTGACAGACGTCTTGCTTCTTCGTTCCCGTATAATAATGCCACTGGTGTCTTCATCTTCAGAAGAAGTATCGTTTTTTATAACTTCCACAAATCGCCCATCCTCTTTACCAAATGATGTTTTGGCAGAGATTTTTACATCTTTCTTAGGGATTTTAATTACTTGTCCGGCTTTGATTACCTCCTGAGAAAGAATGGGGTTGAGGTCTATAATATCACTTTCTTTCAGATTGAATTTCTTGGCAATGCTGTAAAGAGTTTCCTTAGGTTGCACCTCGTAATAATTAAAATATCCGTCATATTTTCCCATTAAAGAATCGGCATGGGCTTCGGTAGTGGGCACCCAAGCTGTGTCGCCAACAGATAATTTATCTACGTCGGTTTTAATATGAATTTCGGGATATTTTACGCCATAAGCGCGAGCTATGGAAAAAAGTGTTTGCCCCCTTTCCACAATATGCACAAGGTAAAACTTACTATCGATTTTTTGCGTTTGGGTGGAAATTTTTACAGGCGCTTTGCCCATAACAACCGTATCTTGGGCTTGTAAGGAAGATACATAGATTCCTGTAAACAACAAAAAAAAGAAAAGAAATTTTAGTTTCATGCGCGACTGATTATTTTGTGTACAATTCAAAATATTTCCGGCTTATTCCCATTCAATGGTTGCCGGCGGTTTTGAACTGATATCGTAAACAACTCTGTTTACACCTTTCACTTTATTGATAATTTCATTTGAAATTTCGGCTAAGAACTCATAGGGTAGTTTAGACCAATCTGCCGTCATACCGTCTATGGATTCTACTGCACGAAGCGCTACTACTTGTTCGTAAGTACGTTCGTCGCCCATAACCCCTACGGAATTTACAGGCAACAAAATAGCGCCGGCCTGCCAAACTTTATTGTAAAGCCCTGCTTTTTTCAAGCCATTGATATAAATGTGGTCAACTTCTTGCAAAATAGACACACGTTCTTCGGTAATTTCGCCCAAAAGACGGATGGCCAATCCGGGACCAGGGAACGGATGACGATAAAGCAGTTCGGGTTTAATTTTTAATTCTTCGCCCAAACGCCGTACTTCATCTTTGAATAAGTCGCGCAAAGGCTCAACAATCTTCAATTTCATATAGTCGGGAAGGCCGCCTACATTATGATGAGATTTTATAGTTACGGCATGCCCGTCTTTTACGATGGCAGATTCAATTACATCGGGATAAATGGTGCCTTGTCCCAACCACTTGGCATCTTCAATTTTGTGCGATTCGGTATCGAAAACGTCAATGAAAAGTTTTCCAATGATTTTGCGTTTTTTTTCAGGATCGGTAACACCTTTCAATTCGCCTAAGAAAAGTTTGCTTGCATCGACTCCACGAACATTCAAACCCATGTCTTTGTAAGACTCCAGTACATCTTCAAATTCATTTTTGCGCAACAAGCCATGATTCACAAAAATACAATGCAGGTTTTGCCCGATAGCTCTGTGCAGAAGTACACCGGCAACCGTAGAATCCACTCCACCGGAAAGCCCCAAAATTACTTTATCATTTCCCAATAAGGCTTTCAGTTCAGCAATTTTAGATTCCACATAGTTTGACGGTTTCCAAGAGTTTTCGCACTGACAAATGTCTAATACAAAATTTTTCAAAAGAATTTTTCCATCAATGGAATGGGTTGTTTCGGGGTGAAATTGAATTCCATAAATTTTTTCTTCAACAGACTCATACCCTGCATATTTTACATCGGAAGTACTGCAAATAAGTTTGTAATTTGCAGGAATACTTTCAATTGTATCGCCATGCGACATCCACACTTGGCTATTTTGTGGAATATCTTTCATCAATTTACTTTCAGAATTGATGAAATTTAGGTTTGCACGGCCGTATTCGCGAATGGTTGAAGGAATTACATTTCCACCATTAGTTTTGGCAAGGTATTGGGCACCATAGCAAATGGCCAACATAGGGTATTTTCCTTTAATATTGCTTAAATCCGGCACCAAAGCTTTTTCGCTGTTTACCGAGCAAGGGCTTCCCGAAAGAATCACGCCTTTCACGTCTTCATTCAAAGAAGGAATTTTGTTGTAAGGGAAAATTTCGCAATACACATTCATCTCACGTATTTTTCTTGCAATCAATTGAGTGTATTGAGAACCAAAGTCTAAGATAACTATTTTCTGCATGGCTTGGTGTTGTATTTAAACTTCAAAATTACTAAAAATTATTATGCGAATGGCTTCTTTGAAAACCTATTGCAATAAATTCGGATTTCCTTCGAACGAGGCTATTGTTTTCTTAAATTCCAAAGGAATATCCGCAGAGGTATTATTTTCGGGGTCAAAACCACTCATAACGGTTTCGCACACACAGTTTATGTCTTCACCTGTGCAAATGCGTTGTAAGAATTGAATGCTTCTGTTTCCAATATGAACGATGGAAGTCTCCACATGGATTTCATCCTCAAGAAAAACCGGTTTAAAAAAATCCACGTCATAATGCACAATCACAATAGAAGCTTTTTTCTGCAAGCCTTTGTTGATAAAATTCAGGTATTGCAATTTTGCGTAGTCCATATAACTCAACAAAACCGTATTGTTCACATGTCCAACACTATCCACATCGTTGAAACGGATTTGTATAGGCGTTGAATGTTTGAATTTTATCTCTGTATTTTTTTCAGTTTTCATTCCCTTTGAAATTTTTTGCAAAAGTAGTAAAATAATCACTATGAGGGGTTTCCTTGTTTTTATCTTTTTTATTCGAAATTCCTTTGGTTTGCTGTCCTAAAATCCTAATCCAAATTGGCTATAGGTAAAAAAAAGTTACCTTTGCAAAAGAATCACTTTTGAAGTGGGGAAATTCATATAAAAGTTAATGTTTTTCAGATATATAAAATCTTTGAAATGAAAAAAATGTATAGATTACTTGCGTTTGGCAGGCCATTCAGCAAGTTTCTTCCAACATATTTTACCACCACAACTTTGAGCACTATTTTCAATATGCTCAATTTTTCATTATTGATACCGGTTTTGAATATCCTTTTCAGCGACACACCTGCTGTTTTGACCAGCTTACCTGAGTTTAGCTTCAGTACGTCGTATTTCAAAGTTTTATTCGATCATTGGTTTGCTTATTTTATCATCAACTATGGGAAAATGGGTGCCTTGACAATTATTTGTGGAGTAATTGTCTGCTCTATCTTTCTTGCCAACGTTTTCCGCTACGTATCGCTTCGAATAACAGTTTCTATGCGCACACTAATTTTGTTAAACCTTCGAAAAACTTTATTTGAAAAAATCAGCAGTCAGGATTTGGCTTATTTTAATGGACAAAAAAAAGGAAATTTATTATCGGTTTTGTCAAATGATGTCAATGAAATTCAAAATATGACATCATCTATATTTCAAATTCTTTTGCAAAATCCTATTATGTTGATAGGTTATTTAGGCTTATTATTATATTTATCGCCCCAGTTAACCGCTTTCAGCTTTTTGGTGCTTCCTTTAATGTTTCTTGTAATAAGCAGGATTACAAAAAAATTACGCCATCATTCTAACGAAGCCCAAGTTTCTTTAGCAAAAATGATGGGTATTATGGAAGAAACTATTTCAGGAATTAAAATAATAAAGGCTTTTGGGGCAAGGCTTTTTATCAACAAAAAATTTGATGAAGAAAACCAAATTTATAGGCGAATATTTAAAAAAATCTCACACAGATCGGATTTAGCAGCTCCCTTATCAGAGTTTATGGGTATTTTTAGTGTTGTAGCTTTGGTTCTTTTTGGTTCCTATTTGGTTTTGAAAGGGAGTTCTTCTTTTTCACCTAGTGAAATGATTGCTTATATTGTCGTTTTTTCTCAACTGCTGGTTCCATTAAAAGGTATTACAACTTCTTACGCCACACTTAGGCGAACGTTGGCTTGTGGGGACAGAATTTTCGAAATCATCGACACCCCTACCCGGGTACTGAAGCACCCTAATGCAAAAGAATTACATTCTTTTGAGAAAAATATAGAATTTAAAAATGTACATTTTGCTTACAATCAGGCGGAAGTTCTGAAAGATATTAATTTGACCATTGAAAAAGGGAAAATTTATGCGTTGGTGGGTTCTTCAGGTGCAGGAAAAAGTACTATGACCGATTTGGTTCCTCGCTTCTACGATGTTACTTCCGGCACTATTCTTTTGGATGGAATTGATATCCGAAAATATCATCCACGTCATTTGATGAACCAAATGGCTTTGGTTACACAGGAATCCATTCTGTTCAATGATACCGTGCGCAACAATATTGCTTTCGGTTTGGAAAATGTTTCAGACGAAGCCATTTTGAATGCAGCCAAAGTTGCCAATGCCCATGAGTTTATCAAAGAGATGGAATATGGTTATGATACAATGATAGGTGACCGCGGAAACCGTTTGTCCGGCGGACAGCGCCAACGGATTGCCATTGCCCGTGCTGTCTTAAAGAATCCGCCGATTATGATTTTGGATGAGGCCACCTCTGCTTTGGATACCGAAAGCGAACGATTGGTACAGGAGGCTTTGAACAAACTGATGAATAACCGTACAGCCATTGTTGTTGCTCACCGCTTGTCCACCATTCAAAATGCGGATTGTATTGTGGTAATGGAGCATGGCAAAATTGTGGAAAAAGGGACACACAGCGAACTCATGCAAATTGAAAACGGAGTGTATAAAAAACTTTGTGAAATGCAATCGTTCAAAAGGCTATATATGTAAAAGAGTTGATAAAAGGAATTCCTTTTATCAACTCTTTTACATATATCAAGAATGTGTTTATTTGTTCTCTTTTGCTAAAACTTTGTAAGTAAATCCTGCAAGCAAAGCGCCCAATATCGGGGCAACGATAAATAGCCAAAGTTGTTGTAAAGCCCAGCCGCCAACAAACAATGCTTGGCTGATAGAACGCGCAGGGTTTACAGAAGTATTGGTTACCGGAATACTAATTAAATGGATTAAAGTAAGTGTCAAACCTATTGCTAATCCTGCAAATCCAACAGGGGCATTTTTGGAAGTTACACCTAAAATCACCAGTAAAAAGACAAAAGTAAGAACGGTTTCTGTTACAAATGCAGAAAGTAAACCATAGCCTCCAGGTGAATGTTCGCCATAACCATTAGCAGCAAATCCTCCTATTTCGGTAAAATCAGATTTCCCGATAAATACTATATAAATAACTGCTGCTGCAACAATTGCGCCCAATATTTGAGCTGTAATATAAGGAACTAAATCCTTGCTGGACAAACGTCCACCGGCCCATAATCCCAACGAAACGGCAGGATTCAAATGTGCACCGGAAATATTTCCAATGGCATAGGCTGCGGCAACAATCGTTAAACCAAACGCCAAAGCAACGCCTAAAAAGCCAACATGTCCACCTGCAAAAACAGCAGTACCACATCCACCAAGAACTAAAATAAATGTTCCGATAAATTCTGCAGCAAATTTTTGTGTAGTTTTCATTTTTTAAAATTTTAATTTGTACTAAGTTTATTTCTTGTATTAAACAATTCTCTTTTATTTTTGTTCGTAAGTACTTTATTATGGCTTTCTTACAAAATGTTTTATCTCGAAAGGAATTTCCAAAGACAATTCTACAAAACCCATATATTCGCCGTTTTTGAACCAAGGTGTTTGGTAAATCATTTTCTTTACATCACCTTTTTCAATAGTGTAAACATTCGTCCGTGGATTTGCCAACATATCCAAAAGCAGGCTTTTTGCAGGCTCCGGATGACAGCCCTTCAATGATTTGCCTATCAAGTCCTTTCCTCCCGATTTTGCAAATATTTGTGCCGACTTTTCGTTCATTTCCAAGATGTTTCCGTCTTTATCGGAAACTGTAATCCCTATGTTGATTTGTTCGACCCAATTATGCATATTTTCAAAATTTATCAATAGATTTTTCTCTACAAAAAAACTGCCTAAAATACCTTCCTTCAAAAGGTTTTGCTTTAGGCAGTTCTTTAAAATACTTTATGTTTTAATTATTTTATACGGATTTTTTCACCATCGCCTTTATCCATATAGCAAACATTGTTTTCTTTGTCATAAGTCAAATCCAAAGAACCTTCTTCGCCTTCTTTAACAACAGTGTAGCCATTGCCTTGTTCATGTGCAGTTACCACATAAACACCTGCTTCCGTTTCAACAGTGCGGCTTTCACCCGGTTGAAATGCAACAGGATTGCTTCCTGTCCAAAATTCAATAGAATTTAATATGATAGCATCGATAAATAATGAAACCTCATATACAGGAACTATACACAAAGCCAAAAAGATTAATTCATCAACCCATTTAGTTTGTTTTTTATTCCATGAGTAAAGTTTTCCTGTTAGGCCAAAAGAGCCGATGCAAGAAGTAAATAGAACGCTTCCGCAAAGCATTGCGCCAATAGTAAATTTTAGTGTTCTTTTTTTCATAATTCATAGTTTTAATTAGTTTTTGTAAGAATAATTGTTCCCAAAGTTACAAAATTTTCAAAAATAGATACACGTTATAAGACAATTTTTATTTCACAAAAGTATTATTTTTTACATTAACACATAAAATATGGGTATTTTTGCATACCAACCACACCTTGTACAATAAGTTAAATATTTGTTTATTAATAACTTATATTGATTATGAAATTCTTTAAAATTTATTTTATCTCAATAGCTGTTTACAGTATTGTTTTAATACTTTGTCTAATTCCTTCTTCAGAAATTCCGGATTTTAAGATTACAAATATAGATAAAGCTTTCCATTTCATTATCGGCTTAACCCTTTCATCTGTAAATTTTTTAGGCTATAGCGAATGGCTAAAAAAAACAAAACCAATAACCGGCATTTTCTTTCTTTGTCTGATTATTCCCGTCTTTTTTGGTGGATTGATAGAAATCCTCCAAGGAACAATCGTTTCAGGAAGAACAGGAGATTGGATTGATTTCCATTTTGATACTTTGGGAAGTATTGCCGGATTTGTGATGGTGCTTTCGTTTAGAAAAATGTTATCAAAAATCCGTCAAGAATAACTTATATAACCCCAATAATCTCTTTGATCTCTTTGATATTGTGCCTAATGAGATAGTCTTGCATTCCTGCAATTACTTTTTCGCAGATTTGTGGGTCTACAAAATTAGCAGTTCCCAATTCTACTGCCGTAGCGCCAGCCAACATAAATTCTATGGCATCCGCAGCAGTCATAATACCCCCGATACCAATAATCGGGATTTTTACGGCTTTGGAAACTTGCCATACCATTCTCAATGCTACAGGTTTTACGGCAGGGCCTGACAACCCACCGGTAATGGTAGATAGAATGGGTTTGCGTTTTTCGGCATCAATGGCCATGCCCAAAAGCGTATTTATTAAAGAAACGGCGTCGGCGCCTGCTCCTTCCACAGCTTTGGCAATTTCTGTAATATCGGTTACATTCGGCGACAGCTTCACGATAAGCGTTTTATGATAAACTTTACGAACTTCCGAAACAACTTTTGCAGCCATGGCAGCCTGTGTCCCGAAAGCCATTCCGCCTTCTTTCACATTCGGGCAGGAAATATTCAATTCTATGGCCGGAATTTGTGCCAATTCATTTATTTTCGATGCCACATCGCAATACTCTTCAATGGTGGAACCGGAAGTATTTACAATGATATTGGTTTTTAAATCTTTTATTCGAGGATAAATTTTGCTGCAAAAATCATCAACTCCAACGTTTTGCAAACCTACGGCATTCAACATTCCAGAAGGAGTTTCCGCCATTCTGGGATAAGGATTCCCTTCGCGTTTGCAGCCTGTAGTGCCTTTTACCACAATGCCGCCCAATGCATTCAAATCTATAAAATCTGCAAATTCTTCGCCATAACCAAAGGTTCCGGAAGCGGTAAGCACCGGGTTTTTAAGTTCTAAATTATGAATTTTTACAGCTAACATTTTTTTCGACTTTTGATTTAATCTTACAAAGATAAACAATGTATTCAAAAGCGAGCCTATTTTGGTGGAAATTTTAACCGGATTTTATTTTGCCGGAAAACTTTTCCTTTTGGTGCAAATAGTTTGTGTACCTTTGTAGAAACGAATGGCATGCTTCAGAAATTTCAACAATTCATAAAAAAAGAAAATCTTTTCGCGGTTTCCGACAAAATTTTATTAGCAGTAAGTGGCGGCATTGACTCTGTGGTTTTGTGCGAACTTTTTTCACAAGCCGGTTTGTCGTTTGCCATTGCCCATTGTAACTTTCAATTGCGAGGCGAAGAATCCGGTAAGGATGCCGAATTTGTGAAATCTTTGTCAGAAAAATATGGTGTTGAATTTTACGAAACAGTTTTTGAAACGAAAAAATACGTCGAAACCCATAAAGTTTCTATACAAATGGCGGCAAGAGATTTGCGTTACAATTGGTTTAAGGAGGTTTCAGAATCTCATAATTTTCAATATATTGCCACCGGTCACCATTTTGACGACAACATTGAAACGCTGCTTTTGAATTTGACACGAGGTACCGGAATCCGTGGTTTGCGAGGAATTTTGCCGAAATCTAATAAGATTATACGTCCGATTTTGTGGGCTTCGCGTAATGAAATTGCTGATTTTTGCGAAAAAAATGATTTAACGTTCCGCGAAGATGCTTCCAACAAAGAAACCAAATATAAGCGGAATAAAATCCGCCATGAATTAATTCCTTTGTTGGAGCAGTTGAATCCAAACGTAAAGGAAGTTTTTCAGCGGGAAATAGGGCGTTTCAAGCAATTGGAAATTTTATTAGACACTAATTTGCAAAAAGTCAAAGAGGCTGTCGTTTCTTCCAAAAACGATGTCATCTCTATTGATTTAGAATTATTGAAAACATTCCACCCTACGCCGCTTTTTTTGTATGAAATCCTTTCTGAATACGGCTTTACCGAATCAGAAACTGAAAATATTTTAGAAGAGCATCATACTTTTTCAGGGAAACAGTTTTTTTCATCGACTCATCGCATTGTTTTGAATAGAAACCATTTATTGATTTCTAAAAAAGTCGAAACAAATCTTTCTGAAGAAATTTTTGAAGTTCCGGAATCTGCCGATTTCATTGAAAAGCCTCTAAGACTTCGTTTTTCAATTAT
>JAVBMO010000182.1:0-3977 GCA_031552355.1 Bacteroidales bacterium
TTCCAGTCTTTCAAAAACAAATCCATTTTGTCTTTGTTGTACGTATCGCGCATAAAATTAATGGCATCATCTTTTTTCGCAAAGCTTCCAATGCTGACATAAAATCGATTGGAAGAAGGCATAATTACATAAGCATCGTATCCTTTGCTTTTCATTTGTTCGCATTTTTGCATGGCCTGATAACCGTCTTTAAAAAATGCGCAAATAATATCGATACCTTCTTTAGATGTAGCGGGATATGAAAATTCAGATGTAGTAACAGATGTTTGAGGTTCTGTTTTGGGTAAAGGTTTCGGCTGAGAAATTTGCACTTCAGACTGAGCTACATTTATTGAATCCTTTTCTGAAAGAAAAGGTGAGCCATCTTCAGTAGGCTCTGTTGCTTCAGGCAAAATAACCATAACAGAATCTTCAACATAAGCCGCCATACCTTTATTTCCTACAAAAAACGAACTTACAGTTGTTTGTATTTTTTTAAGGTAGGGACAATTGGGGTGAACAAAGCACCAAAAGGAAATCGTAAGCAAAAACAGCAATGATAAAATGGCTATCAGCGGCCAAACAAAATTCCTTTTACGTTTTGGGTAAGCATCAATAATATACGGAATACTGTCACTTAATTCTGCAAATTTCTTTGTATTTTCTTCTTCGACAGGAGATGGCTCGGGTGTTATTTCAACATCTTCTTCCTGCTTTTCCTCTTCATTTTGTGTAATTTCGAGCTCAGGTGTTTGAATTCCTGTATTTATTTGAGGAACAATGTCCTCTGTAGATTCTTCTGTTTGTATTGCATCATCCACTTCTTCTTTTTGGATTAGTGAAGGCGCATTCGCAATATCGAGATTTTTCAAATATGAAAAGCCGAAATTTTCATCTGCCAAATTCAGTTTATTTTGAAATAAAAATCCTTCAGTAGTTTTTTTCAAAATGCCCAAATCCAAAAAATCGTACTGATTTTCTGTTTCCAATTGTTGTTTCACAGAAAGACAAAAGTCATTCCACAAGGATTCAGCTTCTTTTTTCGAAACAATTTTTTCAGCCGAAATAAAGGATACAATGCCATGTTCATCTTGTTCTTCGGAAACAAATTCCAACTTTTGGGATGGTGGACAAAAAGTGCCTTTTTCTTCATCAAAACAAGAAGGTACATGGTGCAAGACCAAAGTACCTAAGCCTTTTAAATGAAGACGTTCGTTTTGTGAAAAATATTTTACTATTTCGGACAATAGGCTCATAATGAAAGTTTTTTTAGTTTTTCCAAATCCTCTGGCGTGTCAATGGCCACAGTTTCTGAAAAAGTTTCAACCAGCGTGATAGAAAATCCGTTTTCCAACCATCGCAGTTGTTCCAACGATTCGGCTTTTTCCAGTTGACTTTGCGACAACAAAATCAACTGCTCCAAGATTTCCGTCCTGAAAGCATAAACACCTATATGTTTAAAGAATGAAGCACTTTTTAGCCATTCATCCTGCTGAATATCACGGCAAAAAGGTATGGCTTGCCGGCTGAAATAAAGCGCCGCTTCATTTTTGCCGGAAATTACTTTTACGACATTTGCAGAAAAGAGTTCCTCTTTTTGTGTGATTTTTTTCTTCAAAGTGGCAATTTCCACCTTGGAAGAAGAAAAAACGGCTATCAAATTGCTTAGCTGCTCTGTGTTTAAATAAGGTTCATCGCCTTGAATATTCACAATAACCTGAAAATCGTTATTGGTTTGTTTAAGGGTGTTCCATGTTTCGCCACAGCGGTCTGTACCTGTATTGTGTTCTGAAGAAGTTATGCACACTTCGCCGCCAAAATCCAAAACTGCCTTTTGTATCCTGGTGTCGTCGGTAGCCACTACCACTTTTTTGAATAAACCGGAATTTATAGCCTTTTCATACACGTGCTGTATCATTGGCTTCCCTTCGATTGTTGTCAAAGGTTTTCCGGGAAAACGTGTAGAAGCATAGCGGGCAGGTATAATTCCTAAAATATTCATTAATTATAGAATTTTGTTTCTATTTAAAAAAGCCCGTTGATTTCTGCATTGATTTTATCAATAACCAAGCCTAAATCTTCGGGTTTGTCGGTAAAGTTAATATTGTCAATATCAATAATTAATAACTTTCCTGAATTGTATGTTGAAATCCAATCTTCATAACGGCTATTCAAACTGGAAAGATAATCTAAACGAATGGAATTTTCATAGCCACGCCCTCTCTTTTGTATTTGGTTTACCAAAGTAGGAACGCTGGCTTTCAAATAAATCAATAAATCGGGTGGTTGCAAAAAACTTACCATCATTTCAAACAATGAGGTATAATTTTCGAAATCGCGAGTTGCCATAAGCCCCATGGCATGTAGGTTGGGGGCAAAAATGTAGGCATCCTCGTAAACCGTTCTATCTTGAATTACATTTTTTTTACTTTGGCGAATGTCTATGATTTGGCGGAAACGGCTATTCAAAAAATAAATCTGCAAATTGAACGACCAACGCCTCATATCTTCATAAAAACTTTCTATATAAGGGTTTGTGTCGGCATCTTCATACATGGCTTCCCATTTGAAATGCTTGGCCAACAACTGCGTTAATGTTGTCTTTCCCGAACCTATATTTCCAGCTACTGAAATGTGCATATAAAACTTATCTAATAAAATAATTATACTTATTATCTACATAACAAGTGCATTTTACAAAGATAAAAATTTCTTTTGAAAAACGGTTTATTATTGACAATATAATTGTTCATACAATTTGTAATAGAGGGATATTCTGAACTGTAGAATTATTATTTCTTTTTAGAATCTATCATCTTACGATTAACGCCGAATTTTTCCATAGAAGTTGTATGCCGGCCTTCCGGCTCTATATGCACAACAATATCGTAAATATTATCAATGGTTTCTTTTATACTGTTTTCTACCGCCTCGGCTATATTGTGGGCTTCTCTCAAAGTCATGTGTTCATCTGCTTCAATATCCAAAGAAATCATATACATTCCACCTATTTGTCGTGTTCTTACACGATGCGGATTTTTTGCACCCGAAACTTTGTCTACTGCTTCAAAAATTTGGTTATAAATAGAAATATCTTTCACGCCATCCATCAATTCTACATTGGAATCCAAGAAAATAGTGATAGATGATTTTATAATAAAGAAACTTACCAATAAACCGGTTATAGCATCCAAAATAGGTAATTTAAATATAAATGTAAATACCAATCCCAATAATACTCCTGTTGAAATAAGCACATCATTACGCATGTTTATTGCATTGGCTTTCAACATGGGACTATTGATTTTTTTTCCCTGTTTATATTGATGCCAAGCTAAACCCAATTTTCCAATGATAGAAAAAGCTGTTATATAAATAGCAATAGTTCCCGGTAATTCTTTTGGCGTTTCAAAAAAAACGGCTTTTATTGAAGATATCAACATCTGAATACCAGCATAAAAAATTATCAATGATAATATCTTGGTGGCGATACTTTCCGCCTTCTCATAACCATAGACATATTTTTGGTTAGGCGGCTTATTCATGATGCGGGCTGTAAATATCATAACCAAAGAAATCACAACATCGGAAGCAGAATCAATCCCATCACTGATAACGGCCAAACTACCTGAAAAAAGGCCAACACCGATTTTTAAAAAAGACAGAACGGCATTACCAATAGTACTTATCCACGATGCCTGCATCAATATTTTTTCTTTATTTTGTTCCATATCTATAAAATTATTTTCAGAATAATTGTTAGCGTAAATTTTAGTTTGTAGTTGATTTGTAATTGAATATTGTTTTAGCAAATGGGTTACATAGTTTAGAATATTTACGAAGATACGTCAAAAATCAATCCAAGAATTATTGCATTTGAAAATTTAGGATTTTCTTATGTACAAAATAGAAGCGGCGAAGATTAAAAAATAATCTTCGCCGCTTTGTTTTGTTAGAAAAAATCTTCCTATTTATTTACTTGGAAAGTTTTATCTCCT
>JAVBMO010000105.1:0-8311 GCA_031552355.1 Bacteroidales bacterium
GAAGATATTTCGTTATGATTTCCGTCATAAATACGTTTATATTCTTTTTGAATATTTACTGCCGAAAAAAGGATTTCCTTTTCTTCAATTCCTTGCGAAACCAAATACGTTTTAATGCTTTCCATATCTTTACGCAATAAATCATAAGCCTCTACCATCGTATGGCTTTTCCGGCTGAATTGAACCGACCAAACGATCAAATCCGATTTAAAATCCTGCGACCCCATACCGGTTACAGAAATGACATTGTTAGACTGGTTTCTATGAACATAAGCCCACGCCAATATAGAAATGGCTACCACGATACTTGCTCCGATAATAAGAGCTGAAAAATCTTTGATTTTCATTTTGTTGTAAATTTTAATAAAATATCTTTATGAAAGAAGACAGGGGGAATCTTAGATTTATTTCTTTTTCTTCTTTTTTTGAATGGAATAGCCAAAAAAGCCTAATTTTTTTCCTAAACCATAGTATTTTCCATGCGAATATGCCAAAAGTTTTGCTTGGTCTAAGGCAAAAGCGTCAGTTTCTGTGTCCAAAAACTGTTCATCTGCATTCACTGCCACCACTTCGGCAATAAACATATCGTGCGAACCCAATTCTTTTATTTCCAAAACTTTGCATTCTATATTCAAAGGCGATTCTTTAATCAAAGGCGCGGAAACTATTTGAGCTTTTTCGGGTGTAAGTTTCATTTCTTTAAACTTGTTGAAATCCTTGCCCGATTTCACGCCACACCAATCCGTTGCAAAAGCCAACTCTTCGGTAGTCAGGTTGATGACAAATTCTTTGGTTTCAGAAATCAAAGAATGAGATTTCCTCGATTTCCTGATAGAGACATAACACAAAGGCGGATTCGAACAAATAGTTCCTACCCAAGCAATGGTAATGATATTAGCGTCTTCCGGCATTTTACCGCAACTAACCATCACAGCGGGTAATGGATAAATCATGGTGCCGGGTTTCCATGCTACTTTAGCCATAATTCAAAGAATAAATTATTGATTTTCAGGGATTTTAATTGCAGAAGGGACGAATTTACTTACATCTCCACCATATTTCAAAATTTCCCTTACAAAAGACGAGTTAAAAGAGGTATGCTCTGGTTTTGTGGGCAAAAACAAAGTTTCTATTTCCGGACACAAATCATTGTTTACCAAAGCTATATTCCGTTCATACTGAAAATCGACAGAGTTTCGCAAACCGCGTAAAATATAACGTGCGCCTATTTGTTTGCAGTAATCCACTGTTAAACAATCGTAAAAATCCACTTCTATTTGTGGATAATCTTTAAATGTCTGCCGAATCCATTCCATACGCTGTTCCAGCGAAAACATGGAATTTTTCTGGGAATTTTCGCCAATAGCCACCACAATTTTGTCGAAAAGCGGCAAAGATCTTAAAATAACCGATTCGTGCCCTTTGGTAATGGGGTCAAATGAACCCGGAAAAACCGCTATTTTTTTCATAAACTTGTTATTTGGTGGTTTTTGTTTTCTTTTTAACGGGCTGCTTTTCATTAAAAACCCACATTAAACGTACTGTCAGTGTATGGTTATACCAATTGGTGGAATGAATTTCGCCTGTCGGTTGTCCCCCACTTATTGTTTCATAAACTACGTCTCTTCTTATAGGAATCAACGATGTGGAATAGCGTACGTTGAATTTCAATTGTTTCCAAATAGTAAAACGAACATCTGCCAAAAAAGAAAATTCACTTCGAATAAAATCCGGCGCGGGCCGTTGAATCAGATAAACAGGATAACCTTGTTCTACAAAATAAGGGGTTATTTCATATACATCGCCGGAATAATTAAACATATATCCATACGATAATCCAATGGCGCCCGTAAGTCCTCCCCGTTTGTCTGCATAACCGAACAATACAGGTACTGTGGCATAATTAAATTTAACATTATACAGTATAGGTGGGTCATTTTCGTAAGAACCTTTTTGTTCAAATAAGGTTTCCATTTGAATGAAAGTATTACTCCAAAAACCTTTTTCAGCCAAAGGCATATAGGCCCCAATCCCGCCATGAAAGCCCCATTTATAGAATCCGGAAACTTCATCGCCATCTATTTGGCTGACATTGGCGCCTGCCGTAGCAAAGCCCAGCACCCGTTGAGCTTGCATAGTGTTTTGCAAAATCAGTGCAAAAAAGAACAAAAAGATAAAAACTTTCTTCATAAATTATAATTCTTTACAATGCCCTGACATAACGCAAAAAAACGCTATTAATTGCCTGTGTGATTTTTATAGGCTTTCAATGTGTTGAGCAACAGAGAAACAATGGTCATCTTCCCTACTCCACCCGGAACCGGCGTAATGGCAGAACATTTTGATTTCACTTCGTCAAATTTCACATCTCCCACAATACGGTAGCCTTTGGGATTGCTTTCATCTGCAATACGGTGAATGCCCACATCAATGACCGTTGCACCTTCTTTTACCATATCGGCTGTAACAAATTCCGGTTGTCCAATGGCAACTATCAAAATATCAGCTTTTTGAGTTATTTCTTTCAAACCTTGGGTTTTGCTATGACAAAGGGTTACTGTTCCGTTGGCTTCCGGTGTATTTTGAGACAACAAATTAGCCATTGGCCGTCCGACAATATTACTGCGCCCTAAAACCACGCAATTTTTTCCGTATACTTCAATTTTATATCGTTGCAACAAAGTCATGATACCATAAGGAGTTGCGGGAAGATAAGTCGGAAGCCCCATTATCATTTTCCCCACATTGGAAGGATGAAAACCATCCACATCCTTTTCAGGGTCTATTAAAGAAAGAATGCGGGATTCATTTATATGTTTCGGCAATGGCAACTGAACAATATAACCATCTACCTCCTCGTCATGATTCAAAAAATCTATAATTTTAACCAATTCTGCTTCAGTGCTTTCTTCGGGAAGCCTGTATATTGTAGAAAAAAATCCCACTTCATGCGAAGCTTTTTCTTTACTGGCAACATAAGTTTTGCTTGCACCGTCTTCGCCCACCAAAACAGCTACCAAATGTGGCGGCCTTTTCCCTCCGTCATGAAGTTTTTTTACTTCTTGTGCAATTTCAGACTTAATTTCATCAGAAATTTTAACACCATCAATAATAACCGGTTTTGCTATTGCCATAAATTTTAATTTTAATTCCTGAATTTAAATGGATTATGCTTATCTTCCGAAATTCGGCATCTTAGGCATTTTTCCTGAACTGACCATTTTCATCATTTTTTTGGTTTCTTCAAACTGTTTCAAAAATTTGTTCAGTTCGGCAATGTCTTTGCCACTTCCCTCGGCAATGCGTTTTTTGCGGGTTCCATTGATTATTGATGGATGTTGGCGTTCATATTTGGTCATGGAACTAATCATGACTTCAATATTTTTGAAAGCATCTTCGTCAATATCCACATTTTTAAGCATTTTTCCTGCCCCAGGAATCATTCCCAACAAATCTTTCATGCTCCCCATTTTCTTGATTTGGCCTATCTGTTCAAGAAAATCGTCTAAATTATATTCATTTTTAATGATTTTCTTTTGAAGTCTTCTGGCTTGCTCTTCATCGTATTGTTCCTGAGCCCTTTCCACCAAAGAAACCACATCGCCCATACCCAAAATACGGCTGGCCATACGTTCTGGGTGGAACACATCTAATGCGTCAATTTTTTCGCCAATACCAATGAATTTAATAGGCTTTTGCACTACGGAACGAATCGTCAAAGCCGCACCACCTCTTGTATCGCCGTCTAATTTGGTTAAAATTACGCCGTCAAAATCCAATCTGTCGTGGAAAGCTTTGGCTGTATTCACAGCATCTTGCCCTGTCATGGAATCCACCACAAACAAGGTTTCCTGAGGCTGAACGGCATTTTTAATTTGGGCAATTTCGGCCATCATTTGTTCATCAACAGCTAAACGTCCCGCCGTATCTATAATGACAACACCTATATTTTTACCCTTGGCATACTGGACAGCATTTTGCGCTATGTTTACGGGATTTTTGTTTTCAGGTTCACTATAAACCTCAACGCCAATCTGTTCACCCAAAACTTGCAATTGATTGATAGCAGCCGGACGGTAAACGTCGCACGCAACTAAAAGTACATTTTTCCCTTTTTTGGATTTTATGAAATTGGCTAATTTTGCTGAAAAAGTGGTTTTACCGGAACCTTGTAAACCTGACATTAATACAATGCTGGGCGTACCTTTCAGGTCTAATTCACTGGTAACTCCTCCCATTAATTGAGTAAGTTCATCGTGAACTAATTTCACCATCAATTGACCCGGTTCAATGGCTGTCAATACATTTTTTCCTAATGCATCTTGCTTTACTTTGTCCGTAAATTCTTTGGCAATAGGATAACTTACGTCGGCATCCAACAATGCTTTGCGGACTTCCTTTAATGTTTCTGCAACATTTATTTCAGAAATTTTTCCTTGCCCTTTTAAAACCTTAAACGCTTTGTCGAGTTTTTCGCTTAAATTTTCAAACATATCTGTGTTCTATTCTTATTTTTATGCAAAGATACTCATTTTTTTCATGTCTAACTGTTGAATTATTGAGCTTTTGCACGTTTTCAGGCTATACTATAGAAATATAGGCAAAACCATTTGAAAAACCTTGGATTTTGGAATGATTTGTGATCGAAATTTTACTTATTTAAAATTTTTTACGCAAATGAATTTGTGTTTCTGGATGACTGAAAGTAATATTGATTTACAACTAATTGCAAGCATTTTTTACGCAAATGGTTTTCAATTTACTTAGATGAAATTTATTTCCGGTAGAAAATGAGCTTTTTGCATTATTTTTGCGAAAGATTATTTGTAGTTTTTCAAGTCCAACAGAAAACAACGAATTAGAAAAACTGCAAGAGAGAGAAATCTAAACCCTCTTTTATGTCACTCTAAAGCAATTCTAAAATTGCTGCTAACAAAAGCCTAATTACACCCAAACGTAACTCCCTGACATAAAAGAGGTTTTTTATACCCCCGCCAAACTAAATCAAAACTTCATATAAACTACACAAACTATGCAAACACAACTAAATAATGAAACTCTCAAACCAAACTTCCAAACAGGCAGACTGTACAACAGATACATTTATAGCCGAACGTTTTGTAAAAACAAAAAATACTGAATTTGTCCTGTCTTTAGATGGAAACTGTTTAATTTACATATTGAAAGGCAATGTAAAAATCTCCTTTTCCTTTTACAAACAAGAACAATTACCCGAAAGACATTTTTTCCTACTTCCTATCCATAATTCTTGTTATTTCCAAGTAGATGAAGATGATACGACAATCCTTTGTTTTCATCTTCCTTGTGAACTTATTTCGTTGATAGCGACAAAATATCAATACAAGAAAATTCCTGACAATTTTGCTTCAAAAATCTTGAAATCAAGTGAAGTTTTGGATGGCTTTTTCGACCGGATGGATATATTTTTGAAAGATGGATTGAAAAACAATGAGTTTTTTAAACTAAAATTCAGCGAATTGATTTATCTTTTGAATGCTTATTATCCTCTAAAAGATTTACAGGCCTTCTTCAACCCTATTTTAAACAGAGACAGCTTATTCGTCAATGCTGTGCGCAAAAACATCCAACAGGCTAACTCTGTAAAGGAATTGGCAGAATTACTCCATTACAGCACATCGGGTTTGGAAAAACGTTTTAAAAAGGTTTTTGGAGTTCCTGCCGGAAAATGGATCACAGAAGAAAGGGCTAAAAATATTTACAATGAAATTCGGTGTACAAAAAAGACCTTTTCCGAAATTGCTTTTGAATATGGTTTTTATTCGCCATCACATTTTTACAGTTTCTGCAAAACGCATTTTGGCGATATACCGGGAAAAATCAGGAAAAGACTGTAACAATTAAGACACCTATAAACCATGATAACCAGAGTAGTTTGGTTTAATATATAGCACATATCCACCATCTTTGTGGTACATTCAAATATTGCAAATATTGAATATCCATTTTTATGCATAATATAAATTAAAGATGGGTTGTGTTTTCCAAAGTATGCTAAATTAAATGTATCCAAAATGATATAAAAGAAGGCTAAATTAACCAACCACCTGCAAAGTAGGTGGTTGGTTAGCTACATAAAATATCAACTTATTTGATATTTCTGCATGGAATTTCAAATTTTACAAACTATATAAACCAAATAACTGACAATTTACAACTGAATTTTATTTCCATTCTTAATAATGTACATGTTGGCAACATCATAAAAATACCGCCCACCAATTCTAGCAGGTACAAAACTTTTCAGGTACCCTACCGTCTTTCTTGAAGCATACAAAAATCAACATTCCCAAATAATTGACAAGAATTAAATGAAGGAACATAATTTTTATTGATAAATGATGGTATTTATTGTTATATTTGCATAAGGTTCTAACAAATTTTTAAAGTATAGCTTTTTGCAAAAATAGAATTTCCTGTCGAATTTATTTTTTTGAATGTTATACTATTAAAATTATCAGATAAATAATCAGGCTGATGATCGATTTCCACTAACTAACAAGTGAAAATCACTAAGAATTAACTTTTTATGTTTTCAAAAATTTATTTAAAACAAGGCAAAGAAAAATCCTTACAACGTTTTCACCCTTGGGTTTTTTCCGGTGCCTTGGCTTCCGACATCAGCACTTTGGCTGAAGGCGATGTTGTAGAAATTTATGCTGCTGACAAACAATATTTAGCTACCGGATATATTCAGCACGACAGCATTTCGGTTAAAATATTGTCTTTCGAACAAACAGATATTAATTTTAGATTTTGGGAAGAAAAATTCTTGTCGGCGATTAATTACCGCAAACAATTAGGATTTTTTGATAATAAAAACACCAATGTTTTCCGTTTGATAAACGGCGAAGGTGATTTTTTACCTGGATTAATTATTGATTGGTATGATGGCGTGGTGGTTATTCAATGCCACTCACAGGGAATGTACAAACAGAAAGATATTTTTTGTGAGATATTGCACCGTTGCCTTCCCGGAAAAATAAAAAGCATTTACAATAAAAGTGCGGCCACTTTGCCAAGAAATTCGCTTGGCAATTTTATAGATGGTTTTCTCTTCGGCAAAGAAGAAGAAATATGTTCGGTAACCGAAAACGGAAATCAATATTTGATTAATTTGCGGGAATCTCAAAAAACGGGCTTTTTTATCGACCAACGCGAAAATCGCAAACTTTTGCAAGAAATTGCCCTCAACAAAACAGTTTTAAACACTTTTGGCTATACAGGCGGGTTTTCTGTAAGCGCTTTAAAAGGTGGCGCTCGTTTGGCTTGTACATTGGATATTTCAAAAAAAGCCATAGAAGCTTGTAATGAAAATGTCCATTTAAATTTTGGAGACAATGCGCCTCACAAGGCGGAAGCTGTGGATGTATTGAAATATTTGAACCAGATGGAAGACTCCTATGATATTATAGTCTTAGACCCGCCTGCTTTTTCAAAACATCAAAAAGATTTACAGCAAGGCTTAAAAGCTTATAGAAATATCAATCAAAAGGCTTTGGAAAAAATAAATTCCGGTGGATTTTTGTTTACATTTTCCTGTTCTCAGGCTGTAAGTGTTAAGGAATTTGCCACATTAGTCTTTTCTACTTCTGCGGTAGCTAAGAGAAAGGTACGCATTATTAGAACTTTACCTCATGCACAAGATCATCCTGTTAATATTTTTCATCCCGAAGGTGAATATTTAAAAGGATTGCTTCTATATGTTGAGTAATTTTCCGTTGTAGAGTTTTAGCTAATGGCGTAAACTCAAAGGTCAGTGTGTACAAGAAGGCAGAAAATAGACAAGCACAAAAGCTGATAATATGACAATAAATTTTTCCAGCTTATTTTTTTGTGTATGTTCTTCAAAAAATAAAATGCTGACAGCCACATGCAACAAAATACCTATTACCACAGCTGTAATAACAGTTTCAAAGTTTTCCAAATGGTTCAAAAAAGTATTTTTCACTATAGAGCCAAGGGGCGTCATAATTGCAAAAAGAGCCAATAAAGAAAAGGTCTTAAACGTTGAATAACCGGATTTTTTGAATAAAGTCAATAAAATTAATGCAATGGGAATATTATGTATGAAAATCCCCCACACCAAACCTACCTGCACTTGATTCCCTTCATGTGCAATAGGCATTCCTTCTAGAAAAGCATGAATGCAAACTCCTATTAACAAAGGAAGTACAGCGTAGTGATGATGGTTGTGAGCATGTTGTCTTTCTGTAGATGCTTCACCGTGAAAATGCCCATGTTCAGCGCCTTGAGTAAAGGTTTCCAGTAA
>JAVBMO010000146.1:0-8699 GCA_031552355.1 Bacteroidales bacterium
GCGGTTGCCGCCCTTGGTTTCCGAAGGGTCAAGTTTTACAACTGCCGTTTTCATATCGGGATAAGTCGTAATCATTTTGTGACTGCTGCAAGTAATGTTCTGAACCGGCAAACTGGATTGCACTTTCATTTCAAAATGAAAGCCATAAGCGGCTTCTGTCCCCGATTTGGTATAGGGCGTATTTACATAAGCATTGTCCGAAGAACCGTTTTTTCCGCTTTTATTGGAATAGCGAGGCCCTACCACTGTAGGATATACAAATGAATAAATGCCTTTTTCGGGAACCATCAGTTCCGTATATTTCAACTCTACGGCAATGGTGTCGCCCACAGCGATATTGGCTACATTCATTGTAAACACGTTTGGGCGGCTTTGCTCCAGCAACGAAGCTCTTTTGCCTTCGGTTTTGGCTTTTTCGTAGTCTTTGCGAGCTTTTTCCTTTTCTTCAATTTTGGCCGTGATAACTCTTTTTCCAATGGTCATTTTCATGGCATAAACAGCCGCTTTGGTGGACATTGGAAAGGTGTAAATAGCTTCCAAAGTATTTTTACCACTGTTTACATATTTCTGGGTGATGGTAACATCCGCAATTACCCCGACAATATTCACTTTGGCGAAAGTTTCCTTCAACGGAAGCATATCCACGTCAGGATTGTCGCTCAAAACCACAAAATAGGGAGAAAGCGTTTTGCCAAGATCTTCTTCTTGCGCCGAAACGTTCACAAAAGAAACGATTGCCACACACAAAACAAGAAAGGTTTTGTACCTGAAAAAATTTTTATTCTTCATAAAAGATGTATTTGTTGTATTTTGAAACAAAAGTAATAAAATTTATTCCATTACTTACATAAATAGACAACAAGTTTTTCTTATTTCTTGTTTTCTTTGAAAAAATTTGAAAGGGAAAAGTGTTAGGAATTCAAAAAACAAAACATTCCTGTTCGAATTTTTCGAGCAGCATGTTTTCGACATGTACGCCACCTAAGTCGTCGATGAAAAATTCTATGCAGTCGGACAAGGCAGATTTTTTTAGGTCTTTTTCGTAGTTTTTGCCTAATTTCCCCACGGGCAGATTCGACAAAATAAATTCATTCATTTTGGTCAACAAAACAACTCTTTGCCCAAGCCCATCCGATATTCCGAGTTTTTTCAGGGCGCCTTTTTCAAAAGGCAACATGGTTACATATCCACGGCGGTTGTAAATAATTTGTTTTTTCCCTTTCACTCGCGAACGGAAAAGGACCGTGTTGCTATGCGTTGATTTCAGTTGATAATCCACATAAACAGACCAATCGTTTTCGGTTTCTTTCCATGCCAAAATATGGGTAAACAAAATGGCATCAATATCATATTTTTCCTGAAACATACGAATGGAATCCTTGAAAAATAAACGGGCATCTGTCCCCTTTTCGGTTTCCCAGATTTCCTGGCTGCTCAAAGTGGGGATGACATAATAATGTTTTTTGAGCAAGGTTTTCATAATATCTTGTTGGAAATACTTTGCAGACATTTCCAATTCGTTGTTGTACGCCGAGTTTAAACGTTTGGTTTTAATATTGGAAATATCTTTCCTGAAACTGTCGTCGATGGGATTGGCCACCAAAATAATGCCGGGTTTTTCGGCATAGATAGCCTTGTAACGTGCTGATTTCTGTTGGGTTTTGCAAGCCGTAAAAGCGAGTACCAACAGCACTACAGGCAAAAATTTTGCCACATAACCAATCCATTTGGGGCTTTTGTTATTTCTTCTTTTCATCGGTCCCAAATAGTTGTTGTTTCAAACTCTCGATATACAATCCCGCCTCGGGATAATGCCCTTTTTCCGCATCGAGCCACTCCTGCGCTTCTTTCTTTTTGTTATTTTTAAGAAGAATCATTCCGTAGTCGGCGCAAAAACCGGGTGGAGGCGTTTTCTTCTTATATTCTTTGGCGGCTTCGCGATATTGCTTGGAAAGGATTTTCAAAGTTTCGGCAGAGGATTCTTGCTCATAATTAATCATAGGCGAAGGGTTTTCTGCCAGCTTATTTCCCGAAGTACAAGAAACCCACAGCAAAATCCCCAAAGCCCAAAAACTATTTTTAATTACTCGCATACGTCCTTTAGACAATAAATTTTTGAAAAATCACTTTATATAAACTCTTAAAAGCTTATTTTGTTGTGTTTTTCCTGTTTTTGCCATTCTTTTCGGCCTTCGCCAAACGCTTTCTGACAAAGGTAATCAGGAAAAGAAATCCTGAAGAAATCAAGGCAATTCTACCTAAATAATCGCCATAACGAGCGTAAAAAGTAATTCTGTCGTCCTTTTTGATGGTTTGTTTCAAAACGGCTTCCTCCCAATATTGGGTGTGTTGGGTAACTTTTCCCGTAGGCGAAACAAAAGCCGAAATGCCGGTATTGGCCGAACGGGCTATCCATTTCCGGAATTCTATGGCACGCAAACGACTGTAGAGCACATGCTGCCGATGCCCGGGTGTGTTTTTCCACCAACCGTCGTTGGTAATAATAAAAATAGCATCAATCCCTTGACGGGCATAGCGAGCAATATAATCGCCATAAATGGATTCATAACAAATGATGGCTGCTATGCGTGTGCCGTTTTTCGTAGAAGTAAATACTTTGCGCTCATCGCTGACGCCCAAAGAACCTATGGTTCCACCTAAATCAATAGCAAAATCAGAAAGAAATCCTAAGTTTTTAATATAAGGCATAATTTCTACGCCGGGCGTAAGTTTCGACTTATGTAAAAATTGGTAATCCTTTGTGTTTTCAACCAACAAAGCAGTGTTGTAGCATTCATAAAACATGCCTTCCTGTCCAAAATTCCGGCAAGGGCGCATGGCGTAAGTCTCTTTTCCCGGCGGCAAAATATCGCGCGAAGCCATTCCCACCAAAAAGGACAATTTCGGATAGGCAGAAACGAACTCCCTCAAATGGTTTAAACAAGGCGAATACACCAATTCGGATTCATAAATATATTCCTGCAAAGCGCTTTCGGGTGTTATAATAAAATCGGTATTGCTGTCCAAATAAGGTTTCGATAAGGTAATCAGCTTTTCCGTAACCTCTTCAGGCGTATAGGAATATTGCTCTTCGTAAGGATCTAAATTCGGCTGAACTACCACTACATCACAATCTTCGGCATTCGTGGGTTCTTTATACATCTTCAGAAAAACAACGGAAATCAAGATGGGCACAAGAATACAAGCTACTGCGGAAATCCCCCAGATTTTTTTTTGCTTGGCAGCTTGTTTTTCCAAAAAAGTTTTCAAAAGTGCAAACAAGGTTATGTTGCAGCAAAGTATCCACAACGAACCGCCCAAAATCCCTGTCATTTCATACCATTGAATCAACGAAGGCATGGTGGCAAAACCGTTGCCCAAAGTGAGCCATGGCCAAGACAAATCCCAACAATTCAAATGGAAAAATTCGAAGCCCAACCAATAAATTACCAAAACAAAATAGGCGCCTTTGCCGTTGTACAAACGCTTTTTGGTATAATGATACAATTGAAAGGCAATTGCCATGAGCAAAGAATTGGCTGTGAACGCCACAATGGCAACAGGCGAAGCATAATACACCCAATAGGTTGTGGCTACATTCCAAATCAGAAACGGGATGTAGGAATAGAAAAATCCGGCAAAACGGCCAAAACGTTTGCTTTTATCTTTCGAGATATAATCTTCGACCCAAAGCAAAGGCAAAAAGGCAACCCATAATAAAGGTGCAAATCCTTTTTCGGGCCACGCCAAACTCAGCAAAACGCCCGAAAGACAGGAGATTAAAAACAATTTATATTTTTTCATTTTAATAGTTTACAGGGTTGCGGCTTACAAATGTTCATCGTTTAGATTCAGTAATCACTAAATCCATAGGAATATCGAAATGTTCGACGGGAATTTTTTCAAAAAGTTGGAAGTCGAAACAAATGCCGATTTTGCAAGCCGAAGACTTTGTCAGTAGTTTGTCATAAAAGCCTCTGCCTCTTCCCATGCGATTGTTTTCTTTGTCGAAAGCAACGCCGGGAACCACAATCAGATCAATAATTTCTTCCGGATCAGTAAATTTTGTCGTAGGTTCCAAAATACAAAAAGCTTGGCCTTCTTTCATCCTATCTTTTCCTTCAAAAATTCTGAGTTCCAACTCATCGCCACAAACCGACGGCAAAATAATTTGCTTTTGCAAATACCATTTTTCCACAAAATCGTGGGTTTGCACTTCGTCCGGCATCGACCAGTAAATCATGATGGTTCTTGCTTTTTGAAAAGCTTCCTGTTGTTCCAATTGCTGCAAAATAGTCACCGAACGCCTTCTCTTCTCTTCCAAAGAAAGTTCGGCTTTCAGCACTTTGATGCGTTTGCGAAGATTGTTTTTTTGCGTAGCAAGATTGTCTTGTTCTATTTCACTCATAACTCAACTCTAACTGTTTATCCATTCTTGCAAATGAGTTGCTTCAAAAACAGGCCCTTTGGTACAAACGCATTGATGCCCTTCGTCGGTTTTTACAACACAGCACAAACAAGCGCCAATGCCGCATGCCATCATATTTTCCAAAGAAACTTCGCAAGGAATATGGCGCTCCAAAGCTATTTTTGCCACAGCTTTCATCATGGGATTTGGGCCACAGGTAAAAATCCTGTCAAACGATTGCTGCATCACAGAATGTTGGGTTACAAAGCCTTTTTCGCCCAAAGAACCATCTTCAGTAGAAATAAAAAGCTGGCAACCTAATTTCTCAAATTCCTCCAAAGCAGGAATGTGGTTTTGGGTACGTCCGCCCAACAAAAGATTGGGGACAATGCCTTTCTCTTTGAATTTTTTTGCCAAATAGAGCAATGGCGCCACACCGCAACCTCCGCCAATCAGCAACACTTGTTCACCTTGCAGCGAAAAGCCTTTTCCCAAAGAATAAACCAAATTCACTTTATCGCCCACTTCCAGTTCGGACATTTTTTGAGTGCCTTTTCCCACGCATTGCACCAACAAATTCAAGGTGTTTTTTTCGAAATTGACATCGAAAATAGAAATTGGGCGGCGCAGAAAAATTCCTTCTACTTGTACCTCGACAAACTGTCCGGGTTCTATGTCCGGCAATTTTTCGGGACACAAAAGTTCCATACTGAAAAACGAAGCCGGATACTGTTTCTTGGCTACTACTTTAAAGTCGTTTAGTTGTTTTTTCATTATTTCTTGCTTTAAACAGTAATAATATTGTTTTTTTAACTAACAAATCAAAATTTGGGAACTCCCTATTCTATCCCATTTATCACCATTTCTCCTATAAACAATGATGTATCCCACACAATCTCCTGCAAATGTCGGTTTTTGCCAAAATTTTTTCTTTAAATGATAGTCCCGTTGTGAGTAAACAGAAATCAATGCGTAATTTTGATCTTTTGTAAATATGGGCATACTAATTCTATAAAAACCATTTCTCCTTCTAATCTTTTGAGAAACATTCTCCTTCAAAATAATTTTTTCCCCTTTAGGGGATTTAAATATAGGTGCATTTCCTTTCCATCTGAAAGAAGTTGTATCGTTCCAATCCCAACACTGTACAAAAAAATCATTGGCTATAGAAGAATCACAAAGATTAATATCTTCGCAAAGGATTTTTTGCAAAAAAGAAGCGCCTAAAATAATTGGCGGAGTATTATCTGTTGATATATATGTTTTTTTCTCTTTATAGGTAAACCCATTTGTATCTTGACAATATACATTAACTAAGAACTCCTCTGCAAGAAATTCATTTGCATCTTGTGCATTAATACACAGAGACGTAAAAAAGAAAAAGAAAATAAAAAAGTTTTTTTTATTCATTTTTGTACTTTTGCAAAGCAGTCCCGGAACTTCCTCTCCCAGATTTTATGCTGGTGATGAAGCCGGTTTTTTTTATTTTTCCCCACACTGGTTGGCGTATTGCTCAATGTCTTCACAGAAGAAAACCAGTTCAATTCCCGCCTGGCGAAACATTTCCTCGGATTCACCGCCGGCATGGTATTTTTTTTCGCAAACCACACGTTTAATTCCACAATTGATAATCAACATGGCGCAAGTGCGGCAAGGGGTCATTTTGCAATACAAGGTGGAACCTTCCAGCGCAATGCCTTTCTTGGCGGCTTGGCAAATGGCATTTTGTTCGGCATGAACCGTACGGACACAATGGTTGGTAACGGTTCCATCTTCATGAATGGTTTTTTTGAACAAATGGCCTTCGTCGCAACAATGAGGCAAACCGGCAGGCGAGCCTACATAGCCCGAAACCAGTAGCTGTTTGTCTTTCACAATTACACAACCGCTTTTACCACGGTCGCAAGTGGCGCGTTTGGCCACTGCACGTGTCAATTCCATAAAATATTCGTCCCACGACGGGCGTTGTTCTTTGTTTTCTTCCATGTTTGTTAATTGAAAAATTGAAAGTTGAGAATTGAAAATGAAAAAATGCACCTTCTTTTTCCGTCTTTCAAAAAAATTACTTTTCTCTATAGTCTTTTAAGCAGGTTCTTATACAATGTTTTTTAATACTTCTTCCACTTTCGCCTGCAATTCTTCAATGGTTTCGTTGTTCAAAAACATGAAATCTGCTTTGGCAATGCAGGCTTGCAAATTCTGTTTGTCGGGGTCGGACGAAGTCATTTCGCGCTGTTCATCTTCCAAAAACTTTTGAAAACTCACCGAATCTGTTGCCGACTTGCGTTCCAAAATCCGTTGGTAGCGGATTTCCGGTTCGGCGTCTATGGCGAATAAATAAAACTGCTCGTTTCTGCGTAAAGAATCCACTTCGGCCACTGCTCTAACACTTTCTATAATGCAATTTTTGCCGGTTTGTTGTGCTTCCTTAAAAATTTCGTCAATGATGAATGAAGCGTTGTTCTTTGCCCGCAAATCGTTGGCTACCATCGTAAGCGTGTCGCGATTTAATGGCAAATTCCGCTTTGTTACCTCTTTGGCTATAAAATCTCTGACAGAGAAATGGACAAATCCTTTTTTCTGTTGAAGATACTCAACAATGGTTCCTTTGCCTGCGCCTAAAGTTCCCGTAATACCTATGATAATCATTGTTAATTGAAAATTGAGAATTGAAAGTTGAAAATGTTTTTCATTTTCAAAAAACGCATTCCGAAAAACTTTGTGTTTTTCGCCTTGTACTTTCTAATTCGTTTTGAATTTATAGGCTATTTTGGAAAAATCCTGATTGGCTTTGGTAATTTTATCTTTCAACGTTTCCTTGAAGCTTTTTACTTTTGCTCCGATTTCGGGATTGTTGGTAGCCAAAATTTGCAAAGCCAAAATAGCCGCATTTTGAGCCCCATTGATGGCAACCGTGGCAACCGGTATTCCGGGAGGCATTTGCATGATGGCAAAAGCGGCATCCAAACCGTCTAACGAAGCTTTGATAGGCACGCCGATTACAGGAAGCGGTGTCATGGCGGCAATAACGCCGGGCAAATGGGCAGCCATTCCGGCAGCGGCAATAATTACCTGAACTCCCCTTGATTCCGCATTTTTGGCAAATTCAATCACTTGCTCAGGTGTACGGTGTGCCGACAGGGCATTCATTTCAAAAGGGATTTCCATTTCGTTTAGAAATTCGGCTGCTTTTTGCATCACATCCAAATCGGATGTACTACCCATAATAATACTTACTCTTGGTTGCATGGAGTCTTTTATTTAAAATTCTTTTACTTAAAATCTCAATGGATTTCTATACAAAACCCTATCCATGCAAAAGTACAAAAACTATTGCTTTTTTAGTAGAAAATTTTCAGGAAAACGTTTGAAATTCATTTACCCGCCCAAAACAACTGTTTTTTTGAATTTTTGACCGTTGCCATTTTCAATATCAATAAGTTCTATCAAAAAAACGTAAAAGCCTATGGCGCATTTTCGTCCTTGTTCGTCAATACCGTCCCATGAAAAACTACCGTCCAAACCGAGTAGAGTATTTCGATGCAAATCTTTTATTTTCAAGCCTTTTGCGTTGTAAACAGTTACATTGGCCAACAATCCGCTTTGCTCCACCTTATAATAGATATTCACGAGGTCGTCTTTGCCGTCGTTGTTGGGTGTAAACAGTTTTGGTTCTATGGTAACAATTTCTTCTGTGTAAGGATGTTCCTGATATTGTGAGTTCTTATAGGTTGGTGTCGCCCAACCGGCCAATTGTGAGGCCGATTGCCAATTATCTTTCTGTTGTGTTTCCTTTTCAAAATAACGTCGCTCTAAAGAAACCCCTTGAACTTGTTTCAAAAGAGGGAAATGCATTTTTTCGGAATAGTTGAATTGGTCGATAATCGTACTGTCGGACAAAGCCAATACAACACTTCCTTCAGTTTTTAGCAAACTTGGAAAACTTTCCACCTGCAAAATCTTTTCAGGGAAAGGAACCGTATAAAAGCCCGTAATGCCGGATTTTTCTTTGGTTAAAACCAAATAGTCATTGGCACGCAAAGTGTCGTTGGTATAAATTGGGCACATGGATTTCGGCTTGCCTTTGGCCGCATCGAATAGGGCTACACAAAAGTATTTCAAAGGAATATCGTGAGCGGTTTTGTTGTAGATTTCCACAAAAGTACTTCCGCCTTCTTTAGGATTGAATAATACCTCATTGATAATGATGTCGTTGGGATTGATTTGGAATTTACTTCCGCCGCCAAATTGGGAGTTTTTGTAAGTCGGCGTTGCCCAGCCGCATTCTTCC
>JAVBMO010000122.1:0-11768 GCA_031552355.1 Bacteroidales bacterium
GATTTGTCGAGGCTGTGCGCCAAAATACGTTGTGTTTCCACAGGGGCGTGGAAAGAAGCGCCATGCGAAGCTACGGCAAAATCCCAACGCCATTGCGCTTGGCGAAGCAGTTTCAGTACCGGGGCCATTTCGGCTTCCGAAGCGCCTTTTTCCCAGGCAGTTTTGGCCATGATATGCGCCTTTGACAATTCTTTTTCAATACGGTCGCGAATTTCGAGTGCTTTATCCTGATATTGGTAAACATAATTCCGGAGCTTTTCCTCCGAATCGCGGTGACAAACCTGACAGGTATTGGATATGTTTTTCAACGGACTTACCACCTGGTGGTTTGAATATTTAATTCCCCCTTCGGCCATATACGGCATGTGGCAGTCGGCACAAGCCAAACCGCGTTGGGCGTGGGGCCCTAAAAGGAAGATCTCATAATCGGGGTGTTGGGCTTTCAGCATGGGGGCACGGCTTATGGCATGCGTCCAATCTTTGTAGTCGGCTTCGTCGTAATATTTTTCCATATCTTCAACCGTCATGCCGCCATCCCAGGGGAAAGTCAAGTATTTTCCATCGCCTTTGAAGAAATATTCCACATGGCATTGCGCACAAACTAACGAACGCATTTCCTGCGGTGTGGCATCGGCAACATTACGTCCTTGGCGCTGGAAAGCCTCTATCAATCCGGGACGGGTAATGGTCAGGTTCATGGTTTTGGGGTCGTGGCAATCGGCGCAACCAATGGGATTCACAATTTGATTGCCCAAGCTGCTCCAAGGGCTTTTATAAAAATTTTCGATGCCCATTTCGTGCATCATACGCGGAACGTCAGGGCTTTTGCAAGTCCAGCAAGTGGCAGGCTGCATATCTTTTGTGGTTGAATCCGGACAACCGGTGCGTAAGGTAGCACGAATATCTTCCAGTGCATGCATGTGGCCGCGTGGCGCCGAATAATCCTGTGCAAAAGCATATCCTGCCCAAAGCACCACCATTTCGGGACGGCTTGCCAGCACATCTTCAGGCATATTGCCCAGGTGTTTACTGCGAAAATCCATATCGGCCGTCTTTTTCCAGGTATTGTATTCGCGAGGATAATTTTCGCCCCAAATCTCATTGCGAGATTCTATACCGGCGATTTGCACTTTTTTATTGTTGAACAAGGTGGCAATTTCCGCTCGCCGTTCGGTGATAGACGCGGCAAGAAGTCCCAGCAAAAATACGGCTACCATAACGGCGGCAAAAATTCCCCATCCTATAATGGGTTTACGTTTGATGGCATCTGTTAATCGTTTCAACATGGCTTATTGGATTTTATTATTTTTCGTTCATTATCTTTTTCAACCAATCGGGTACGGGCGATTCGGGCAAAGGCACAATGGCATTGGGCGACGAACCCAAACTTCCGATTTTGGTATGCGGAATCTGCGTATGACAATCCCAGCAGGCCTTTCCTTCGCCGTTTTTGGCTTCGGTATAGCTTATCATGCCCGTTTTCACAAATTCGGTATTCAATTGTGTATGGCAGCGAATGCAGTTTTCCATAATCACATTGTTGCTTTCCAAACGGGGACGTATCACCTGAGGTTCGGCATTCATGGTAAAAACCGCCGCGTGATACAAGCCGTCTTTTGCTTTGAAGGCATATTTTGCAAAAACATTGTGGTGAGGCACATGACAGTCATTGCAATTTGCCCACTGGGCGTGCGAACTGTGGTTCCACGACTGGTAATAGGGCGTCATGATATGGCAATTGATACAGGCCGAAGGGTCATCGGACAAATAAGAATGCGCCCTCGACATATACAGGGTATAAACACCTAAGCCGACGAGCAATCCTCCCGCAACAAAAAACGGAAGAATCATTTTATTTGGAATTTGATTCAGAAACTTTTTCACATGATTTCATTTTATCAAAACGGTACAAATATATGAATTTATTTTATACAAAAAATAAAGTGAGCTCTATTCAGTAAAGTTTTTTCTTGAGAATTTCTATGGGTGAAATCCTCTGTTTTAAATTTCTAAACTTTACTGCAACATTTCAACCCTCTTTAAGAAGGTGGCCAAACCTTGCCGCAATTGCTACGGCGGCCTTTCCGCAAGTATGGAAACCTTGCTGCACTGCTGCGACATACTTTCCGCAAGTGTGGAAACCTTGCTGTACTGCTGCGGCATACTTTCCGCAAGTATGGAAACCCTACTGCACTGCTGCGGCGTACTTTCAGAAGGTTCTGAATCCTTTCCGTAGCAAAATTGGCGTTTTTCGTGGGTTTCGGAATGCCATGCCACGTTCGCTTTCTTCCTTTTCGAATTTTTTGAAAGTTTCTCAAAGAGATTTGTTGAGGATTTCAGTTCAAGCGAAGCCCTCAATTTTTAGCAAAAGCATGTATCTTTGCAAAACATTACATAAATTATTTTTAGCAAAAATGGATAGAAAAACCTGCCCTAACACTTTGGAATTTTCCACTAAAGAAATTGATTTAAGCGTTTTAAATCCTCAATGTACGAAACTGAACAACGGCATTGAGATATTTTCCTTTCATGCGCCGGATGCCGAATTATTGAAAATAGATTTTGTTTTCGATGCCGGAAGCCGTTACCAGTCAACGCCCCTTATTGCGGCTTCTGTAAATGCTTTGCTTACCGAAGGAACAAAATCCAGAAAAATGATTGAAATCGCCGAATTTTTGGATTTCCGAGGTGCACACATCGAAAAAACCGCAGGGAAAGATACCGCAGGATTCACGGTTTATATGCTGAAAAAATATGTTAAAGACATTTTGCCGCTTTTACACGAAATTGTTTATACGCCTGTTTTTCCCGAAAAGGAAATGGACATTTATTTGCGGAAACGGAAACAACAGTTTTTGACCGACAACCAAAAGGTAAGTTTCCTGGCACGCACTCATTTTTCAAAACTGATTTTTGGGGCAGAAAACCCTTATGGCAAAATGGCCGTTTTGTCCGATTTCGACTCCTTGGACAGACAAGAATTGCTAAGCTTCCATGAGAAATTCTATACCCAAACGCCTTTCAAGATTTTGGTGGCAGGCAATATTACGGAAGACATCCACGCACTGATTTCCGAATATTTCGAATCTTCGGTTTTTTCAAACCGCGAGAAAACTGCCTTTCCCCTGTTTTCAAACACAGAAAAACAAGCCTATATAGAACTTCCCAATGCCGTACAGTCGGCCTTGCGCATGGGAAAAACCATAAACCCTGTCAAGGCTGAAGATTTACCTTACCTGAGTGTTATCAATTCGCTTTTGGGTGGCTATTTCGGTTCCCGTTTGATGAAAAATATCCGTGAAGACAAAGGCTATACATACGGAATTTACTCTATGGTACACTCGCTGCAAGAAGCTTTGGTGTTTTTTGTAACGGCAGAAGTCGGAAGCCAGTATTCCCAACCGGCTATAAACGAAATTTACGCTGAATTGGAAAAACTCACACAAAATCCTGTAGAGAAAGAGGAATTGGCATTGGTAAAAAATTACCTCACAGGCGAATTTCTCAGAAGTATCGATGGCATTTTTGAATTGTCCGAAAAATACAAAGGCCTGTTGGAAACCAATATACCAACAAGTTATTACGCCTCATACATCAAAGCCATTGAAGATTCTACACCGGAAAAGCTTTTGCAAATTGCGCAACAATACCTGCAACCCAATTCCATGGTAGAAGTTTGCGCCGGAAAAAAATAATTTTGTCTAATTGTAGTCGTGCTGACATCAATAAAGTCCGGCCAATATTAGGATAAATCAAAAAGTATAATTTTTCTCATTACCATAGAATTGTACTTTACCAATGATCTAAAGCTTTTTCAGTGAAGAATTAGCAGTATCTTTGGTATTCTTTTGAAAAACCGTACCTTTGCAAATTCAAAAATTGAAGAAACATGTTAGAGAAATTGGAATCGTTGTACAAACGATATTTGGAGATAGAAACGGAAATGAATAATCCTGATGCAATGGCAGATATGAAAAAATTTGTCAAGCTGAATAAGGATTATAAAGATTTGCAACCCATTGTAGAAGCCTATAAAACCTACAAAAACATTATAGACAATATTGCTGAAGCCAAAGAAGTTCTGAACACTGAAAAAGACGAAGAATTCAGAGCTATGGCCAAAGAAGAACTGAATACTTTGACCGAAAAGCGGGACACTATGGAAGAAGACATTCGGTTGATGTTGATTCCCGCCGACCCTCAGGACGGAAAAAATGCTATTTTAGAAATCCGTGCCGGAACCGGTGGCGACGAAGCCGCGATTTTTGCCGGCGATTTGTACCGCATGTATATCCGTTACTGCGAAAAGAAAAACTGGAAAGTGGAATTGGTGGATGTAACGGAAGGAACTTCGGGCGGCTACAAAGAAGTGGTATTGAATGTGATTGGCGAAAATGTTTACGGACAATTGAAATATGAATCCGGCGTGCATCGTGTGCAAAGGGTTCCTCAAACCGAAACCCAAGGCCGTGTGCATACTTCGGCTGCTTCTGTGGTGGTTTTGCCCGAAGCCGAAGAATTTGATGTGGAGCTAAAACAATCCGATATCAGAAAAGATACTTTCTGTTCTTCGGGCCCTGGTGGACAATCGGTAAATACGACTTATTCGGCTATCCGTTTGACACATATCCCTACGGGAATTGTGGTTTCGTGCCAAGACCAGAAATCGCAAATCAAGAACCTTGAAAAGGCAATGATAGTTTTGCGTACACGTTTGTTTGAACAAGAATACAATAAATATTTGGACGAAATTTCTTCCAAACGTAAAACCATGGTTTCCACAGGCGACCGTTCCGCAAAAATCAGGACTTACAACTATCCCCAAAGCCGTATTACAGATCACCGCATCAATTTCACTATGTACAATTTGTCTTCCTTTATGGATGGTGATATTCAGGAACTGATAGATGCTTTGCAGTTGGCAGAAAATGCCGAACGTTTGAAAGAAGCCGTAGCTTAAGCCTTTTTGGGGCATAGAGAATTTGCGTTTAAACAACAAAGATTCTGTTAGGTTGTTATACTTTTGGCCTTTTGCAGTAAAGGCTTACACTATAAAACTACTTTATGGAATACTTAACAATCATTCTTCAGGGAATTCTTTTGGGAGCCACACTTTCATTTGTTGTCGGCCCTGCCATGTTTTCGCTTATTCAAACCAGTATAAGCCAAGGGTTTCGTTCGGGAATGCACTTTGCCATGGGAATAGCCCTGAGCGATCTCATTCTGATATGTTTGGTTTATTTAGGATTTTCTTCTCTCTTTGAAAATCACAAAACCTATGTGATACTTTCTGTCTTAGGTGGGATTTTATTGATTGTTTTCGGAACCTATACTTTTACTCGTAAATCGAATGTAAAAAAATCCAAAGAGGTAGATATTAAACGTCCTTTTTTCGGAAGAACCATCCTGAGAGGTTTTTTGTATAATATTGTAAATCCTTCAGTTTGGTTCTATTGGCTGGTACCTGTGGGAATTGCCACTTCGTTTGGGAACACGTATAAAACCTATATCTTTTTGGCTTCCATGTTGGTAACCATTTTTTCTTTCGATTTGTTGAAATGTGGAATTTCCTATAAACTGAAAGCTTTGATGACAGACAAAGTGATCAATGTAATCAATAAAGTGGTAGGGATTATTTTGATTATTATCGGTGTTTATCTGATATTGGTCTTGTTCGACAAATTACATTTTCTTCAAAACTTGCCAATTAACACCCACGGAATGGAAGCCCTTTGATTTTGCTGTATGTGAGACTAAGCATTCATTTCTAAAATAAGCTTTTGTACATTCTATTTATACTAATTTTCATGGAAAAAGACTTACTCATTACTTTCATTTATGTTCTTTATTTTCTGTTGATACTTGGAACCATTGCCGTCATTATTACCGACACCCGAAATCCTGTCAAATCTCTTGGGTACATTCTTTTGGTCCTTTTTATTCCCGTGATAGGCATTTTCGTTTATTTCTCGATAGGAATAAATTACAGAAAACGAATTTTTTATCGGCGGAAAAAAAGAGAACAACAAGGTTTTTATGCAGGCATAAAAGAATATGTTGCCGAATATTCCGAAATGGAATTGCAAAGAAATCCAAAGCTTTACGAAGATCATCGCAATGTGGTGCAAATGCTGTCCAAGGAAAATCTTTCCCCACTTTTTACAGCCACAGACACCCGACTTTTAATCAATGGCGAAGAAAAATTCCCCGCTATTTTGGACGCCATGGAAGCTGCCAAAGATCACATTCATATCGAGTATTTCATTTATAATGATGATGAAATAGGAAACCGCCTGAAAGATTTGATGATTAAAAAAGCGAAAGACGGGGTAAAAGTCCGTTTTATTTTTGATGATTACGGTAGCCATGTAGTGCGTAAACGCATGATGAAAGAATTGCAGGCCGCAGGAGTAGAAGTCTGTCCGTTTTATAAAATTAGGATTTTTGCATTGGCCAACAGTATGAATTTCAGGAATCACAGGAAAATAATTGTGGTGGATGGGAATATCGGCTTTGTTGGTGGAATCAATGTGGACGACCGTTATATCAATAATGGGAAAAACGAATTGTTTTGGCGCGACACCCATTTAAAAATTGAAGGCAATGCCGTTATAGGATTGCAGTATATATTCATGAATGATTGGAATTTATGCCGTAAACAAGAGGAAGAATTAACCCTTGACCCTCGCTATTTTCCAATCGAAAAAAACAAAGAAACCAAAGGTACCATTCAAATTGCGGCCAGTGGCCCCGACAATCTGAATGCCGATATCATGCTGTCCCTTTTGGGGATTATCACCACAAGCGAAAGGCGTTTATATATTACCACACCTTACTTTATCCCCAACGAAACCATTGTTGATGCTTTGAAATATGCAGCTTTAAGCGGTGTAGATGTCCGTTTGTTGGTGCCCGGAATTTCCGACAGCGTTTTTGTCAATGCTGCTTCGTGTTCCTATTACGAAGAACTTTTGCAATGCGGAATTCGCATATATCGTTACCAAAAAGGATTTGTACATGCCAAAACAATTGTTTCGGACGAAGCGCTTTCTGTTGTGGGAACCGCCAATATGGACATTCGCAGTTTTGATCTTATGTTCGAAGTAAATGCATTGGTTTATAACAAAGAGTTCAACCAACAACTGACAGATGCTTTTTTCAAAGATTTGGAAGACAGCACGGAACTTCAATTGGAAGAATGGGAAGACCGGTCAAGATGGAAGAAATTTTGCGAAAATTGTGCCCGTTTACTATCGCCACTGTTGTAAATTTTCGAAGAAAAACGTAAGTTTGCAATATAAATTGATTAAAAATTTTTGAATAAATGACACATAAGATTAATAGCGAAAAACTAACATTAGAAATTATTGCAGATATTCTTTCGAATGATAAAAAGTTGGAATTGTCGAGCGATGCATCAGAAAAAATAGATAAATGCAGGGCGTATTTAGATAAGAAAATGGAAACTCAAAAGGAACCCATCTATGGCGTAAGTACCGGATTTGGTTCACTTTGCAATATTTCCGTTGGAAAAGAAGAATTGTCGCAGTTACAAAAAAACCTTGTTATGTCGCATGCTTGCGGTATTGGCGACGAAGTGCCTCAGGATGTGGTGCGCTTAATGTTGCTTTTAAAAGCCCAATCGTTGTCTTATGGTTTTTCTGGTGTACAAAAGGTTACAGTACAACGTTTATTAGATCTTTTCAATAATAAGATATATCCTGTCGTTTATCAACAAGGTTCATTGGGTGCATCCGGTGATTTGGCGCCTTTGGCGCATTTGAGTTTGCCGCTTTTGGGTTTGGGTGAAGTGTATTATGAAGGCAAAAAATATAAATCTTCGGAAATCAATGCCAAAATGGGTTGGGAAACCATAGAATTAAAATCAAAAGAAGGCTTGGCATTATTGAATGGAACCCAATTTATGGGGGCTTATGCCGTTTGGTGTCTGCTAAAATCGCAACGCTTGCTCAGCCTATCCGATTTTATTATGTCCATTTCTTTAGAAGCTTTTGACGGAAGAATAGAGCCTTTCTTTGACCCTGTGCATTTGGTACGTCCGCATAAAGGGCAATTGCAAACAGCCCGCAATATTCGCAAGTTTACCGAAGGCAGTCAAATTATTTCGCAAGTAAAGAAACATGTTCAGGATCCGTATTCTTTCCGTTGTGTTCCGCAGGTTCATGGCGCTTCAAAAGATGCAGTAGATTATATCATTTCTGTCATTACCACAGAAATTAACAGTGCTACAGACAATCCTACTGTTTTTCCCGATGAAGATATGGTCATTTCGGCAGGAAACTTTCATGGTCAACCATTGGCTTTGTCATTGGACTTTTTGGCTATAGCTTTGGCTGAATTAGGAAATATTTCCGAAAGAAGAATTTACCAATTGATTTCAGGAAAAAGGGATTTGCCAAATTTTTTGGTCGCCAAACCGGGGCTAAACAGTGGTTTTATGATTCCACAATATACAGCAGCTTCCATAGTAAGCCAAACCAAGCAATTATGCACTCCTGCTTCGGTGGATTCCATTGAATCTTCGCAAGGTCAGGAAGACCATGTGAGCATGGGAGCCAACGCTGCTACAAAATGCTATAGGGTAGTTGAAAATGTGGAACGTGTTTTGGCTATTGAATTGTTTAATGCAGCACAAGCCTTGGAATTTCGACGTCCGCTGAAATCATCGGCAAGTATTGAGAAATTTGTTTTAGAATACAGAAAACGGGTGGATTTCGTTGACAATGATCAGGTTATGTATCAACATATTCGCAATTCGGTAGATTTTATTTCCGGCTGTCAATTACCTGAATAAAGTTTGAATTGTATTTCAAAGCAGGAAGAGGTGAACTTTTCCTGCTTTTTTGTTGTTTTTATTGAGGATGTTTTGGATATCAATGAAAATGTGTCTTATTTTTTGTGTTCCTGTTATTGTGAAATCATCAGTACACTGGCTAAATTTGCGTAAAAATTGTCAATAAGAAATATATTTTCTATCTTTATTACTAAATCAAAGCTCTTGTCATTATGCAAAAAGGAAATGAGTTAAAACCACATATAGGCATTTTTGGCCGCCGCAACCAAGGGAAAAGTTCCTTGTTGAATACCATTACCCAACAAACTACGGCCATTGTTTCGGAACAGGCCGGAACGACCACAGACCCCATAAAAAAGACAATGGAACTGACAGGTATAGGTCCGGTGGTTTGGATTGACACCGCCGGTATTGACGATATTGGGGATTTAGGCGCTCTGCGAATTGAAAAAACATGGCTTTCGGCAAAGATGGTCGATTTGGCTTTGATTGTTTTCAGCGAAAATAATTGGGCTTCGCATGAAGAAGAATTGTTCTCATTTTTCAAAAAAAACAATATTCCTGCAATTCCCGTTCACAATAAAAATGATTTAGTTAAATTGGAAGGCTTGTTGAAACATCGGGTTGAAGATTTTACGCAAACTAAAGTGGTTGAATTTGAAAAAGGAAATAAAGACGCCCGTGATATTTTATTGAAAACCATACGAGAAACCTTGCCCGAAAGTTCTTATGCAAAAAAAAGTTTGTTGGGCGATGTCCTTAAACCTCAATCCACAGTTTTGCTGATAACTCCAATTGACTCTTCAGCGCCGGAAGGACGATTGATATTGCCACAGGTGCAGGTAATTCGTGATATTTTGGATAATCACGGTATTGCCATTGTTTGCAAGGAAACCGAAGCAGAAAAATATTTACAACAGCACAAAGTAGATTTGGTGGTTACCGACAGCCAAGTTTTTGATTTTGCCAACAAAATTGTTTCTGAAGAAATTCCTTTGACCAGTTTCAGTATTGTTTTGGCAAGAAATAAAGGTTTGTTTGAGGAATATCTGGAAGGAACTCCAAAAATAGACCAATTAAAAGAGGGTGATTCCATTTTGATTTTGGAAAGTTGCACGCACCAAGTAAGTTGCGAAGATATTGGCAGGGTAAAGTTGCCGAATATTTTCAGGAAATATACTCGAAAAAAACTTTCTTTTGAGGTGGTGGCAGGTCTGGAAAAATCATCAAAACCGATGGAAGAATACGCCATGGTGGTACAATGTGGGGGATGTGTGGTAACACATAAACAACTTGTCAATAAGCTGTTTCCGGCAGTTGATAAAAATATTCCGGTAACCAATTATGGTATGGCAATTGCGTACATGAATGGTATATTCCTAAGGGGAATTGAAATTTTTCAAAACAAAGAATAGTCGAAAATTTTGTATATTTGCTGAAATAATCGTTTTACTTCAAATACTATAATTATGCAATACCTGAAACCTATTATTGAAAATGCGTGGGAAGATCGCGCCCTTTTGTCTGACAAAAAAACCATTGCTGCTGTTGAAAAAGTGATAGAAAATTTGGATAAAGGTATTTTTCGTGTGGCCGATGTGATTAATGGGAAATGGTTTGTTCATCAATGGATTAAAAAAGCTGTGATATTGTATTTCCCTATTTGTAAAATGTCCACAATAGAAGTAGGCCCTTTTGAATTTTATGACAAAATTCCTTTAAAGAAGGACTATAAAGCAAAAAATGTACGCGTGGTTCCTCATGGTATTGCTCGTTATGGCTCATTTTTGTCTGAAGGTGTTATTATGATGCCGTCTTATGTAAATATTGGCGCTTATGTAGGTACTAATACTATGGTGGATACATGGGCTACAGTGGGTTCATGTGCTCAAATAGGTAAAAACGTACATTTGAGTGGAGGTGTGGGAATTGGTGGCGTATTGGAACCTGTTCAGGCTTCGCCTGTTATTATTGAAGATGGATGTTTTATAGGCTCCCGCTGCATTGTTGTAGAGGGTGCTCATATAGAACAAGAAGCTGTTTTGGGAGCTAATGTGGTCATTACAGGCTCAACAAAAGTAATAGATGTAACCGGTGAAATTCCCAAAGAATACAAAGGTTTTATTCCTGCCCGTTCGGTGGTTATCCCCGGAAGTTACCCGAAAAAATTTCCAGCAGGCGAATATTCCGTTCCTTGTGCATTAATTATAGGAAAACGCAGAGAATCTACGGACTTAAAAACTTCTTTAAACGACGCTCTGCGCGAACATAATGTAGCAGTTTAAGATGAAAGAATCTATATACGAAATAAAAAAGCCCAAGCGAGATATTATTTAGCTTGGGCTTTTTCGTTTTCAAAGAAAGAAACGTTACTTCATATTATGAAAAACATTGGTAACATCATCATCTTCTTCTATTTTTTCTAATAATTTTTCCACATCAGCTTGCTGTTCTGCTGTAAGTTCTTTGTAATCGTTCGGAATTCTTTCGAAAGCAAAGTTTTTTATTTCAAAAGCATTTTCTTCCAAATATTTTTGAATAGGGCCAAAATTTTGAAATTCGGCATAAATCATAATATCGTCTCCATCCACAAAAACTTCGTCGATGCCGAAATCTATCAGTTCCAGTTCCAATTCTTCCATATCTGTACCGGGTTTATTGGTAACACGAAAACTGCATTTACGTTCAAAAAGGAAATCGCACATGCCCGATGTACCTAATGCGCCATTGTATTTGTTGAAATAACTGCGAACATTGGCAACTGTACGAGTTGTATTGTCGGTAGCTGTTTCAATGACAACGGCAACACCGTGAGGTGCGTACCCTTCGTAAACCACTTCTTTATAATCACTTGTGTCTTTAGATATGGCACGTTTAATAGCTCTTTCCACATTGTCTTTAGGCATGTTTTCAGAACGTGCATTTTGTATCAAAAGACGTAAACGTGAGTTGG
>JAVBMO010000050.1:0-19203 GCA_031552355.1 Bacteroidales bacterium
AATAAATTAGAAAAGTTCAAAAGAAAAGACAATGCGAAGAAAAGGATGTATTTCCTTGAAAATATTACAATTACTTTCTGTAAAAGGTTTGCAAAGTTCATTAAAAATTCCTTCCTTTGAAATAATCAACAAATGTAGGAAATTTTTATCGTACAATATTAATAATTCCTGTTTTTTCAAGTGTAATATCCGGCGCTGTTTCTGAATGATATTCTATCATGTAAACATAAGCACCTATGGGAACAAGCAAACCTTTTGAATCCCGTCCATCCCATTGGAAATTTATGTCGGAACTTTTATATACCAATCCACCCCAACGATTGTAAATAAATATTTTTAAATCTTTCACATTGCGTTTTCTGCCTATTGAAAAATAATTATTAGTTTCTTTTTCAGGTGTAAAAGCATTAGGAAAATCCAAATCGACAGAATGATCAACAAAAGGTGGAATTACATGCAATATAAGTTGAATTGTTGAATCACAGCCCCATTGGTTTTCTAAATTTTGCTCAAATGTTAATATTCCCCGTTCTGTTTGAATCGGAATTTCGAATCCGTTTTCATTGTAAGACTCACTGATAGTAATAGAGTCTTCAAGTGTAATTGAATGAGAAGGGTTAATTGTTAAATTCAAATAGACAATACTATCGCAACCATGTACAGAAGTTAAATAATTCGCATAATTACCACTTTGAGTATAAATTTCATTATTCCAATTATATGAATTACATGCAGTAATTGTGAAAGTTGAATCATAAGAGGGGTGTATAATAAGGTTTAATTTGATCACACTATCACAACCAGCAATAGTTGTTAGTTTTTTTGTATAAATACCACTTTCTCTATAAGTTGTATCTATAAATTCATAATAATCACAGGGTTGTTCATTTAACTCTGTTAAATATGTGGGATGCACAGTTAATTTTAAATCCACAATGCTATCATAACCAAAAACAGAATATAAATTCTGTTGAAAATGAAAAATACCTGCTACAGCTGTACTGTCTGTTGGTAAATTAAAACCATATTCAATATATGGTTGATTTTGACAAATAGATGCAGTTATGTTAAAAACTTTTGTAATAGGATATATTAATGTATTATTATTGGTGTCGCATTCTATTTGACTCCCATGAGCAAATTCTATCCCATTGTCATTCACTGCGAAAATCATATTTTTTATGGGCAAAAAACTGTTAAGTTCATTCATTTTAAAAGACAATGAATGATTTATGTGGTTATTTGCTTTAATTGATTTATGTATAGTATCTCTTTTTAGAATATGATCTCTAAACGTATCTTTATAAACAGTAATTTCCAAAGGAGGTTTCATTTCCACACTGCCTTGATTATAGACAGGTAATTTAACAAAAAAGGAATCAGAGGAAAAATAAGAAATTACACTATCGGTAATAAAAGTTAAATCAGCTATGGAATTAAATGGTTCGCCATATTGATTAACCGGGCCAACTTGTTGTAAAAAATGGTTAAATGGTTGATGAATAGCTCCTGTATTAGGATTTGTAAAAGTAGTTGCCGGATTAAACTGATATTTAGAGACAGTTAAATCTTCGTTAATATTAACTACATTGTAATTATATTGATTCCATACCTTCCTTGCAGGCGCCCATGGCGTTGTAGATGATTTGAATATATTCAAAGAACCTGTAAGTGTTGAAGAGGAACCGGGAGTCCCAACAGCTATAATTTCAGCACTTCCATCAGCATCAATATCTGCAATTATGGGGTATTGCATAATGGTAACTTGACCAAATTTTAACGACGTCATTATATATACAGGAATGGTATCCACCCCTGTTATATGGCTCTTCCCACTTCCATTTACAATGAATATATTACTTTGATCGCTTATCAGTATTTCATTTATTCCATCTTGGTTAAAATCAAAAAGTGTAGCTCCGTTTGAAAAAGAATCTTCATTTGGCAAAAAATCCCATAACAATACAAAGGCTTCATTTATTTTATCATATTTATAAGCCCTAATCTTTGAATTACTCCCACTTACTCCACATTGGATCAAAATTTCCAAATCTCCATCATTATCTATATCAGCTATTAAAGGAATGCTTTTACCTGAAAAATTAGTTTGAATTTTAAAAGGTGTACTCACCCTATTATTATACACATCCCATATATAACCCGCTACTATTCCATAAGATCCAGAAACATCTCTATTACTAATAAAAACATCTAAATACCCATCATTATTAAAATCCGCAACTTGTGCATGCCCATCTTGTACAGTACTGCTAGGAGGAGTTATTGTTTTTATTAATGTAATTGAATTACCTGTAGTCCCAAATCTATTTGTTATATTAACACTGTAGATTTCATTTCCTAAGATTAATTCCAACTTTTTGTCTCCCACTATATCCGTTGCAAATGGAGATGATAATTTATAACTTGTAACATGAGTAAAATGAGCCCAAGATGAGCCTGTATTATTTCCGCCGCTAGCCTGTGCCAATAATACACCCGTACTTGCATCATATATTTTATCCCTTAGGTAAATCTCAGGAAAACCATCATTATTGAAATCTGCAAATCCAATATTTACAGCGAAATCTCCATAATTTAATCCATAATCTATATTTGATACCCATACGGGAGTATTTACATTAGACGGTGTTATATCGTATGCCCTTAATTTGTAATCATAACAAGCTACTACAATTAACGCTTGTCCATTTGGAATTTTCACTAAACCATAAGCTGCAGCATCATACCCTGTTACATACTCAGGCAAAGTGATTGTATTCAAAAGATTATGGGTCTTGCCATTAAAAACCAAAACTGTTTTTACTTTTCTAGGATCAGTATTAGATTGCAAGACAGACCCAAAACAAACTATTTCCGGAATACCATCATCATTTAAATCGCCTACTAAAGGAATATTTAATGTAGAAATAATATTGCTTGATGACCATGCCACTTTTATTCCCCATTTCATCTCGTCAGGCAATTTGGAACATTTAACATCATAAACATTATCAGGATAATATGGATTTATTTGACCCAATAAATTAGAAAAGTTCAAAAGAAAAGACAATGCGAAGAAAAGGATGTATTTCCTTGAAAATATTACAATTACTTTCTGTAAAAGGTTTGCAAAGTTCATTAAAATTCCTTCCACTCATTATAATCAGCAAATATAGGAATTTATTTTAATTTGTATAAATTTTTGACACATAAAAGAAAGCTTTTAAAGAATTAAGCTTGAATATACCTGTATTGTTTTCGTCCTTCAGGCAAAAATAAAGTCAATAAATATTGATTTTCACACACTAAATCAATTCTTGCTTGTTTTTTCACAGAGTATGCCGTAAGCTGGGTCTGTTCTAAGAACAATTTATCTTTGCTAATGGCCATTAAGAGGCGTTTTCGTTCTTTTTTGTCTAAAGCATCTTTCCAAAAGGAAGAAGCCGGCCGAATGCTAAAATTGTCATAATAGTCATTTCGTAAATATTCGAACAAATCGACTTCCTTTGATAAAAGAAAATCGTTCAAACAGGCATACGATTCTTCCAAAGAAGCCTGCTTAGGTTTGTTTTTTTCTGAGAAATCAGCCAATTCTGCAAAAAACTCAAAATAATGATGAGCAAAAACCGTGTCAAACACTTCATTTAAAGTTCTTTTAAAACGTCCTGTGTTCCAATATTTATCAATAACGTGCTCTATTTTACGGATTTTGTCTAACTCTTCAGCCGTTATGTCGTTATTGGAAATTACTTCATACGGCGCCTTTTCGTGATACAAATAGCCATATTTTTCGGCATTCTTACGAAGGCTTGTCCCTCGCAACATTTTCAAAAATCCTAATTGTAACTCTTTGGCACGAAAAGCAAAAACATCGTTCAAAGACTGCGCAAACCTTTGATAGTTTTCGTGTGGAAGTCCTGCTATAAGGTCTAAATGCAAATCTATTTTCCCTCCATCCATCAAACGACGGATATTCCGAGAAATCAAAGCAAAATCCTGTTTGCGGTTTACGGCTTCGTTACTGGGTTCATGAGTTGACTGAATCCCAATTTCGAAGCGAAAAAACTTTTCCGGCAAACGATTATTCAGATAATCAATCATTTCGTCGGTCAATAAATCGGCATAAACTTCGAATTGACAACTCAATCCCGGATGGTAATTATCTATTAAAAAGTCAAAAACATAGTGGGTTTTATCCCAATTCAGGTTGAATGTGCGGTCGAGGAATTTGATTTGTTTTGCACCGGATTCAACAAGGTATTTCAGATTTTCTTTCACGTGGTTTTCAGGGAAATACCGAATTCCTTTTTCCAAAGAGGAAAGGCAATAGGCGCATTGATAAGGACATCCCCGCGAAGTTTCAAAATAGACCAAACGATTTTTACAATTTTCTGTATCTTCCGGCAATTGGTATGGTGACGGCAATTCCGACAAACGTTGCAAATCAGCTTTGACAACTTCTGTGCTTATTTCCTTTTGTGAAGAAACTCCGGCAATGGATAGCTTTTCGCCTTTTTCCAAAGATTGCAAAAGTTCGCCCAAAACGAACTCCCCTTCACCGCTAATAACATAATCTACAGGCCAATTTTTCAGAAAGTATTCTGGTTCATAAGTGACTTCAGGGCCACCTAACAAAATAATTAAATCAGGGTTTTTAGCCCGCAAAGAAATTACCAAATCTTTTATTTTCTCTACATTCCAGATATAAACTCCCAAACCCACACATTGGCAACCTGAAATCAAAATATCATCGGCAACGTTTTCTATATTTTCTTTAATAGTATATTCCTTGAATTGAATATCAAAAAAATCTTTATTTGCTACATACAACCAACGCAAAGCCAGCGAAGTATGAATATATTTTGCATTAAGAGTGGCTAAAAGCGTTTTCACATTTAATTAGGAATTACAAATTAGGAATTAGGAATTAAGCAGCCATAAGAGGAAAAAGATTCAGAACTCTGTTCATTATTAAAAAACAGTTTCACATTTTTCGGCTGTTTCATTTTCCACTTTCAATTCTCCATTTTCACTTAAAATCATGGTTTATAGAAAGTCCGTTTTTTTTCTTTGTATTTATTTTCTTTTACCTGTTTTTCGTGCGAAGCCGTTTTTACATTTTCCAATAACTTCCATTTGCCGTTTTCAAAGAAATAGCCCGATTCCGACCCCGAAGGAAAATAGTATTGAAAAACGCCTGTCATGCCTTCGTGCATGGGTTCCAAGACATCAAAAACAATCATTTCTTTTTCCTCCTCGTGGGTTACAAATTCCACCGGCTTGTTTTTCCCCCGTTCTTTCTCCACAAATACATGATATTGTTTGTCGTAGCGAAGCAGCATTGTGGTTTGTTTACTGTATTCAAACACAATCCTGCGTCGATTTTTTTCTTTATAAAATAGGGTTTGGCCGAAAAGTGGTGTGGTAGAACTGCCTTTAAAATAAACCGTTTCAATGACTTTTCTCTGTTTCACAAGATTATTTCCCGACCAACCCAGCAAAGTGTAGTAATTTTTCCCTTTCCACTCTTTTACAATCAAATCATAATAAACCACGCCATACCAATTTGTGTAACTCAGCGAAGCATCTTCTGCACTATAAATTTCCGGCGAACGATCTTGCAATTGATACACGTCATATTCGTTGGTTTTTTCATTCAAAACCTGCATAAAACCAAAGCAATCATATTCGCCTTCATCGCGCACAATAGCCCAAGTAAAAACCTTGAATTTATTGTCCGAAGCCTTCAAAACCGAAACACCTTTCAAATCTTTCCAGTCGAAAGTAAAAGATTTGGGCTCTGCAAGAGCTTCATTCAGAAGGGAAATATAAAGTTCATTGGCGTTGAAACGTTCGTTGTCGGTTTGGGCGCCAAAAGCAAGTTCCGACAATTTATTCAATTCTTCGACATAATAGGCCATTTGCTTTTTATTCTGGGCTTGAAGTGCCATAGAGCCCAACAATGCCAAGGCCAAGAAAAAAGTATTTAGTATCCGTTTCATATTAAAATTCGAATTTAGAAGAAGAACGAAAAATATTGTAATTTTGTTTTCCTTTACAAAAGTATCAAATATAATGCAATTAGAACAAAGAATCAGCGCCTTTGTGGATTTAGGGAGTCATCTTTTGTCCAAAAACGATGAATTGGACAAAATTATTGAGTTAAGTACACAAACCAACGCTTGGTTTACCAAAGAAAATATAAAAAAATCGTTGCAGGCTTTGGCGCAAAATCTTAAACGAGAATCGTTGGAAACGTGGACAGCCCCATACCAGCAACATCTCAATACCTATACTTCTTCCAAAACCGTTGCCATGATTCCTGCCGGAAATATTCCTTTGGTGGGCTTTCATGATTTTTTGGCGGCGCTTATTTGTGGACATAAAGTATTGATAAAATTATCATCGAACGACAAATACCTACTTCCTTATCTAAGCCAATATCTTACTAAGATTGAGCCCGGTTTTACGTCCTACATTTCTTATACAGAAACAAAATTGGAGAATTTCGACGCTATTATTGCCACTGGAAGCAATAATTCGGCTTTGTATTTCGATTATTATTTTAAAAATCACCCTCACATTATTCGCCGAAACAGGACTTCGGTTGCTGTATTGTCGGGAAATGAAACAATGGACGAATTACAAAGTTTAGCCGATGACCTTTTCCAATATTTTGGGTTGGGTTGCCGGAATGTTTCCAAACTTTTTGTCCCCGATAATTACGCTTTTGATAATTTATTGAAAGCCAGTGAAAAATATTTTCCACTGGCGAATCATCATAAATTCAAAAATAATTACGATTACCGGAAAGCCATTCTGCAAATGAATCTGATTCCATTTATCGACATGGGATTTTGTATTTTCAAAGAAGATGCTTCTTTACATTCGCCCATTGCCGTGGTGCATTACGAACATTACACAGATTTACAGGATGTGGAATTTGGGCTCAAAAATCACACAACCGAATTGCAATGTATTGTTTCTCAAAATGGATATTTACAAGAAAATTCCGTTGTTTTTGGTAAAGCTCAAAAACCGGAACTATGGGATTATGCCGACCAAATAGATACAATGGATTTCTTGTTGAAATTATAAAAGGTGAAGCTGACTTATCTTTAAAGTAAAGGCAGTTTCACCTTTTTAATCCCCTCAAAATCTATTTGATGTCAATAATTTTTGATTTTGACAAATCTTCTTTTATTTCTTTCTTGGGAATAATGACCGTCAAAACGCCATTGTGAACTTTGGCTTCAATTTTTTCTTTTTCAATATTTTCCGGTAGTTGAAGGTTCTGTTTAAACTCTGTATAAGAGAAGTCGCGCCGCAAAAAGCGTCCGTCTTCTTTTTCCTCTTTCTTTTCTTCCTTTTTTTCCACCGAAATATGCAGCACATTATTGTCGTCTATTCTCACAATAAAATCTTCTTTTGTGAGGCCCGGCGCTGCAACCTCTACCTTATATTCCGCTTCACGTTCAATAACGTTGGTAGCCGGAACGCTAGTAATAAATTTTTGAACCCAATCACTTTCCAAAAAATCGTTAAAAATGCTTGGTAGCCAAAGATTAGACTTTTTTGTTGGTAACATAGTTTTTCCTCCTTTAGTTTTTGTTAGTAAACATTTTTGAAATAAAGAACAAAGATTGTGCCATTTTAATACTTAAATCTTTCCGTGATTTTATCTTTGTCCATAATTCTCAATTGCCTATTCGCAATAAATTTCGTACTTTTGCAGGTTAAAACAAACTTTTACGCAAAGTGCAATTCTCTGAGGTAATAGGACAAAGGTCATTAATCAACAAACTTACTCAAATCATTGATTCGGGTAGGGTTAGCCATGCTCAGCTTTTTTTAGGCAAGCAAGGTTTTGGCTCTTTGGCTTTGGCTATTGCTTATGCGCAATATTTGAATTGCAAGGATCGCCAACATTATACAATCTCTGACGAACAAACGGAATTGCGCGCCGATTCTTGTGGTAAATGTACTTCTTGCGTCAAATACAGGCAATTACAACATCCTGATTTGCATTTTGTTTTCCCGAGTGCCAATACCGACAAAGTAAAATCCAACAATTCTTCCAACGATTTTCAGGCCGATTTTCGTGAATTTTTGGAAAAACAGGGACCTTATGCCACTTTGCCGGAATGGTTCAATTTTTTGGATATTGCCAATAAGCAAGGTGCTATCAATGTGCGTGATGCGGAAAATATTATTCAAACGTTGAACTACAAAAGTTATGAATCCGAATACAAAGTAATGATTATTTGGATGGTGGAAAAACTGCGTTATGATGCCGCACCTAAATTGCTGAAGACCTTGGAAGAACCTGCCGACAATACTTTGTTTCTTCTCGTTTCCGAAAGTATCGACAAAGTTTTGTCAACCATAATTTCCCGGGTGCAGTTGGTAAAAGTGCCGCCTATAGACACTGGCGAGCTGGAAGCTTTTTTGCGCGATAACAAAGGAATATCTGCTTCCGATGCCGGTCGTTTGGCCGTTGTTGCGAGGGGCGATTGCAACGAAGCTTTGCACCAATTTCACCAAAGTGAAACGGAAAGCCGTTTTGCGTCAATGTTTGTCATGTGGATGCGTTCCTGTTTTAAAATCCAAATGCTTGATCTGAATACATGGGTAGAAGAAATTTCTAGGTTTGGACGCGAAACGCAAAAACAGTTTTTGCAATATTGCCTGCAAAATTTTCATCATTGCATATTGTTTAATATGCAGGTAATGAATCATTCAAATGTACTGAATTTTGGCGATGAAAAATTTAATACATTTTTCCCACAGAGAATTTTAACAAAAAATATTGCAGAAATAGAAAAAAAAATCAATGAATCCATTTATGCCATAGAGCGAAATGCCAACGCTAAAATATTATTTATGGATTTATCGTTCTCCTTGTCGAGATTATTAAAGTGATGATTGCTGTAAAAAGTTGATTCACACTAAATATAAATTAAACTTAATTTTAACCTGCGGCCTTATTTTTTGGCCATTATTTATAAAACTGATTTTATGGAAGATATAGAAAAAGATGATATTCCTGTTGTAGAAGAAACGACAATAAACCCTTATACAGAGCTTGATCCCGATTTAGGGAAGGAAGAGTTTAAGAAATCGATATTTTTGGACAGAGGATGCGATAAATGCCCTCAGGCTTACAGCACAATCAACAAGACGGAAATGGATTCTTGTTGTAAAATGAATGTCCAAAATTGGATGAAAAACATCAAAAAACCTTTCAGGGAAAATAATTTTGATTGTGTGGAAGTCCGTTTCAAAGGTAACAGGAAAGATTATTTCCGCCTACCCGATGGACTGGAAGTTTGCGAAGGCGATGTGGTGGCTGTGGAAGGAAATCCCGGACATGATATAGGCATTGTTACCCTTACTGGAGAACTTTGCCGGATTCAAATGAAAAAGAAAAGAATTGACAGTAATTCTGAGCAAATCAAGAGGTTGTATCGTCGTGTAAAACCAAGCGACATAGAAAAATGGGTAGAAAGCCTTGAAAGAGAAGACAATACTTTGAAGAAAACCAAAGAAATAGTCCGTAACCTTTCATTGAATATGAAAATCAACGATGTGGAATTTCAGGGCGACAATATGAAAGCCATTTTTTATTACACAGCCGAAGAACGCGTCGATTTTCGTAATTTGATTAAAGTTTTGGCTGAGGAATTTAAAGTACGCGTGGAAATGAAACAAATCGGAGCGCGTCAGGAAGCTGCCCGTTTGGGTGGCATTGGTACTTGCGGCCGAGAATTGTGTTGTTGCACATGGATGAATTCATTCCAATCTGTAAATACCAATACAGCTCGGGTTCAACAATTGCCGGCAAATCCTCAAAAATTGGCAGGACAATGTGGAAAACTTAAATGCTGCCTTAACTATGAATATGATGTCTATGTCGATGCCATGAAAGATTTTCCCAACACCGACATCGAACTGAAAACCAAGAAAGGTATTGCTGTTCATCACAAAACCGATGTTTTCCAAAACTTAATGTGGTATGGTTACAAAAATTCTTCAGAATTGTTTACTTTGCCTGTGAAAGCGGTAAAGGAAATCCAAAAACGGAATCAAACTGGAAAAGAAGTGGAAAAATTGGAAGATTTTGCCATCGACTTGGAAAAGAAGAAAAAAGAAGAATAGGCTATTTAATTAGGAATTAAGATTTAGAACAATAATAATTACCTCTAATGCAAAAATATTTTTTGATAATTCTGCTTGCAGTTGTGTTTGTTTCATGTGATTCGAGTTTCTTTTTTGAAGAAAACAAGCCCGTTGACACCAAAGGATGGACAAGGGCAGAAAATCAAGTATTTGATGTGGATGTAACGGACACGGCAAAGTTTTACGATTTTTACATCAATATCCGAAATACTGAAAATTATCCCTATTCAAACATATTTTTCTTTGTAGAAACCACTTTCCCCGGCAACGAACGCGCCATAGACACTATTGAATGCCGTTTGGCTACGCCGGATGGGCGATGGACAGGAAAAGGCGGGGATATAAAAGACAATCAATTTTTGTTTAAACGCAAAGTTTTGTTTCCTTTTTCCGGAAACTATAAATTTGAAATCCGGCAAGGTATGCGCGATTCAGCATTGGTGGGTATAAAAGATATTGGTTTGAAAATAAGCTATTCAAACTAAAAAATTGTTTGAGAAATCAGGGGAAATCATAGAGACGAGTCATTTTTCTTTTTTGACAGGATAAACAGAATTTATTTTTTTCAAAGGCAAAATAAACATGTAAATGCTGTCTGAAATTTGAACAGAGACTAAAGCAAAATTCAGAAATATTTAAACTATATGAAGAAAAAAGAAGCAAAGAAAAAGGAAATATCCTACAAGAAATTGTGGAAGATATTTTTCGGATTTTGGGGCGTTGTATTTTTGTTTTTCTTTCTGTTATCGTGTGGATTACTGGGCTTTATGCCGTCGTTTGAAGAGTTGGAAAACCCCAAAAGTAATTTAGCAACAGAAATTTATGCTTCTGACGGCGCTTTGTTGGGTTACATTGGTATAGAAAACCGGTCAAATATACATTATGAAGAATTATCACCGAATTTGGTAAATGCTTTAATTGCAACAGAAGACGCCCGTTTTCGCGAGCATTCCGGCGTCGATTTGCGAAGTTTGATGCGTGTATTCGGAAAAACGGTTTTGGGAGGCGACAGAGGTTCAGGTGGCGGGAGTACCATTACGCAACAATTGGCTAAAAATTTGTTTCCCCGTGAGCAAAAATCTAAAATAGGGGTGATTTTTGCAAAATTCAAAGAATGGGTTGTGGCAGCCAAATTGGAACACAATTATTCCAAAGATGAAATCATTGCCATGTATTTCAACACGGTGGATTTTGGAAGCAATGCTTTTGGAATCAAAGCGGCTTCACAAACCTTTTTTGGGAAATTACCTTCGGAATTGAATGTTGAAGAAGCTGCCGTCTTGGTAGGCTTGCTCAAAGCCCCCACAGCTTATAGTCCGGCTTTGCATCCTGATAGATCTCAAATGCGTAGAAATGTGGTTATGAGTCAAATGGTAAAATATGGCTATTTGGAAGAAGAGGAATACGACAAGTTGAAGGAGCATTCCATCAACATGAAAAATTATCAGCCACAAACCCACAACGAAGGTACGGCAACCTATTTTAGGGAGTTTTTACGTTCATACCTGAAAGAGTGGTGCGCTTCGCATAAAAAGCCCAATGGCGAGCCTTACGATATTCACCGCGATGGTTTGAAGATTTATACAACTATTGATTCTCGCATGCAAAAATATGCCGAAGCTGCTGTAAAAGAGCACTTAGGTGGATACCTGCAACCTGAATTTTTCAAGCATTGCAAAAATATGAAAAATGCCCCCTTTACGGGTATTCCTGAAGATAAAATTGAAGGATATTATCTTCAGGCAATGAAAATGTCTGACCGTTACCGCGCTATGAAAGCTGAGGGCGCTTCAAAAGCAGAAATAGAAAAAGCATTCCGTACCAAAGTAAAAATGCGTGTTTTTACATGGACTGGGGAAAAAGACACAGTCATGTCGCCATGGGATTCCATACGATATTATAAATTCTTCCTGCATACCGGCTTAATGTCTGTTGAACCTCAGACGGGTTACGTAAAAGCTTATGTTGGCGGTATCAACTATAAATATTTCCAATACGACAATGTAACCCAAGGACACCGTCAGGTGGGTTCTACTTTTAAACCTTTTGTTTATACTATTGCCATGCAAGATGGTAATTTTTCGCCCTGTTCTTTGGTGCCCAACACAGAGATCTGTTTTGAAAGGCCTTACCAAGCCGACTGGTGTCCCAAAAACTCATCTCACGACCGTGAAGGGGAAATGGTTACTTTAAAATGGGCTTTGGCAAATTCGGTAAACTATGTTTCGGCTTATTTGATGAAACAACATTCGCCGGAATCGGTTATAAATTTGGTTCGTCGCATGGGAATCAAAAGCCCTATAGATCCCGTTCCTGCCATTTGCTTGGGAACACCCGATTTAAGTGTGAAAGAAATGACCGGCGCCATGACTACATACGCCAATAAAGGTGAATATATAGAGCCTATTTTTGTTCTTCGTATTGAAGATAATAAAGGTGTTGTGCTTCAAAATTTTGTTCCCGAAAGGAACGAAGCCATGAGTGCTGTAACAGCCGCCACAATGATCGATTTAATGCGAGGCGTTGTGGAAAGTGGAACAGGGGGGCGTCTTCGTTACCGTTATGGATTGAATTATCCTATTGCTGGTAAAACCGGTACCACCGACAACAACTCTGACGGATGGTTTGTGGGGATTACTCCCAAAATGGTTACTGTCGTTTGGGTGGGTGGCGAATTGCGTTCTATTCACTTTCGTTCAACCAGCATGGGGCAAGGAGCTTCAATGGCGTTGCCTATTTGGGCTTTGTACATGAAAAAAGTGTATAACGATCCCAAGATAGGATTCTACAAAGGTGATTTTGAACGTCCGGCAGGTTATAGCGCACCGGATTGTTCTAAATTCTATACAGAAAGCGAAAACGAAATGACAATTCATGATTTTTAGAATTGAGAGATGGAAAATGCAAGAATGAAACAGTCTCTTAAATTAATCATCGGAATTTTTAGCTAAAAAAGATTATACGGAAAGAAATTCTTATCTTTGCCTTTATTTTTAAAATAGCATGACTATGTCAGACACAATTGTTATCATTCCCACATACAATGAAAAAGAGAATATAGAACGTATTATTCGCAAGGTTTTTTCGTTGGAAAAAGAGTTCAATGTTTTGGTGGTAGAAGATAATTCCCCCGATGGCACTGCCAATATTGTAAAATCTTTAATGAAAGAATTTCCTGAAAAACTTTTCATTGAAGAGAGAAAAGGAAAGTTGGGCTTGGGTACTGCCTATATACATGGTTTTCGTTGGGCATTGGCACATGGGTACAATTACGCCATTGAAATGGATGCGGATTTTTCGCATAATCCCGACGATTTAATTCGTTTGTACAACGCCTGTGCTATTGACGGCGCCAATGTGTCAGTGGGTTCCCGTTATGTGGATGGAAAAATCAGCGTGGTAAACTGGCCTTTGAAACGTTTATTGATGTCCTATTACGCCTCGGTTTATGTTCGTTTTGTGACCGGATTAAAAGTGCAAGACGCCACAGCAGGTTTTGTTTGTTATACAAGAAAGGTATTAGAAACCATGAAATTAGACAAAGTTCAATTTGTAGGATATGCTTTTCAGATAGAAATGAAATACACTGCCTTCCGTTTGGGTTTCAAAATAAAAGAAGTTCCGATCATATTTACCGACAGAGAATTAGGTGTTTCCAAGATGAGCATGAAAATCTTTAAAGAAGCCTTTTTTGGTGTTTTCTCCCTGAGATTCCGCAATTGGAAAAAATATTAATTTAAGCAATGAATTTCAGTTCGTTGTCTTTATTTTTCAACTTCCACTAAAAAAACATAACTATGAGAAAGAGTTTGTCCTTTGCTCTATTACTATTTGTTTTATGTTCGTTTTCAGTAGTTAATGTATCTGCTCAAAACGAAAAACAGCTAAAATCGTTGAATGTAGATAGTTTGATGAATCCGTCGCACTATCCCAAACGTGTACATAGCCTGCAATTTTTGCCGCAAACCGATATTTATGTCTTTGTAAAAAGCGATACACTTTGGTTTGCCGATAGCAAGAAAGATGCAAAAAAGAGCTATCTTTTGTCGGATTTGAACGCTTTACTAAAAGCTCAAAATGAAAAAGAAATGTCCCGTTTTCCGGCTGTTCAGTTTATTTCGGCAGATGAATTTACTTTTTATTTAGGGTATAAATTTTGTGTTGTTAATACGAAAAATAAAACTTTGACACGCAAAGCAACCATGGATTCCAAGGCTGCCAACTTTTCTACCGATCACAAGACTGCTCAAGTGGCTTACACCAAAGAGAATAGCCTTTATTTGATGAAAGACGGAAAGGAAATTGAAATTGCTTCGACAACCGAAAAAGATGTTGTTTTTGGGCAAGCCGTTCATCAACGGGAATTTGGCATTGATAAAGGAATTTTCTTTTCACCCGATGCCGGTCAAATCGCCTTTTACCGCATGGACGAAAGCATGGTTACCGATTATCCTTTAGTAAATACAGCTACAAGAATTGCCACCGAAACGCCTTTGAAATACCCAATGGCCGGTATGAAAAGCCATCATGTAACTATTGGGGTTTACAACATCCAAACAACTAAAACGGTTTATCTGAAAACTTTACAAGATACCACCACAGCCGAAAAAGAAAATTATTTGACCAATGTTACTTGGAGTCCCGACAACAAAAATATTTATATACAGAAGTTAAACCGCAAGCAAAACCATTTAAAATTGGAATGCTACGATGCAGCAACCGGAGATTTGGTAAAGGTTTTGTTGGAAGAAAAGAGCGATAAATATGTGGAACCTCAACACGAACTTTATTTTGTTCCGACAAAAAACAATGAATTTATCTATTTCAGCCAACGCGATGGTTTTTTCCATTTATATTTGTACAACACTGATGGAAAACTCATCAAACAACTGACAAAAGGCGATTGGCTGGTGAAAAATATTACCGGTTTCAACGACAAGGGAACTCATTGCTTTTTCTATGCTACCAAAGATTCACCCCTGGAAACCAATTTTTATTCAGTGGACCTTAAATCGGGAAAAATCGAAAGAATTACGCCCGAAAAAGGGACTCACACTGTCGTTTTCAATACGGAAGGAAATTTGTTTATCGACGCTTATTCGAACTATGAAACCCCTTACAAAGTATGCCTGATAAAAAACGGAAAAAATGTAAAAGATATTTACGAAGCGGAAAATCCTTTGAAAGACTATCTGTTGCCGCAGGCAGAAATTTCTACCATTAAAGCAGCTGACGGAAAAACAGATTTGTATTGCCGCCTGATTAAACCGGCGAATTTCGATCCGAATAAAAAGTATCCGGTTATTGTCTATGTCTATGGCGGCCCTCATGCACAAATGATTACCAATACATGGTTTGCAGGCGCCACAACTTTCCAATATTATTTGGCTCAGTTGGGTTATTTGGTTTGGACGGTGGACAGCCGTGGTTCGGGCAACCGTGGTTTTGAATTTGAATCTGCAATCCATCGTCATTTAGGAACTGTTGAAATTGCAGACCAAATGGAAGGTGTAAAATATTTGAAATCTTTGCCATACGTTGATTCTACAAGAATGGGAGTTGATGGTTGGAGCTATGGCGGTTTTATGACAATTTCTTTAAAATTGCAATATCCCGAAACCTTTAAAGTCGCTACTGCCGGCGGCCCTGTTGTGGATTGGAAATGGTATGAAATTATGTACGGCGAACGTTACGCTGGAACACCCCAAGACAATGCTGAAGGCTATGCCAAAGCAAGTTTGATTAATCAGGCAAAAAACTTACAAGGGAAATTATTGGTAATTCATGGTGCGCAAGACCCTGTGGTGGTTTGGCAACATTCTTTGCAGTTTATTGATGAATGTATCAAACAAAATAAACAAGTGGATTATTTCGTTTATCCATTTCAAAAGCACAATGTTACGGGAATTCAACGTTGCCATTTGATTAAAAAAATAGCAGATTATTACCAACAAAACCTCTAACAGGCACAAGGTCTTATAATTATTAATTGTTCATTTTTAATTATTCATTGATTATATGTTTACAGGAATAGTAGAAAAGACGGCAAAAGTAGTAGCCGTAACACACGATAAAACCAATGTACATTTTACTTTGGAAATAGATTTTATTGACGAATTGAAAATTGACCAAAGCATAGCCCACGATGGCTGTTGTTTGACCATTGTTTCTATAGACCAAGCCCAAAAACAATATGTGGTAACTGCCATGTTGGAAACCTTGGAAAAAACCAATTTAAGGACATGGTGCGTGGGTTACGAAGTAAATTTGGAACGTTCTATGTCGATGAATGGACGTTTGGACGGACATATTGTGCAAGGCCATGTAGATCAAACTGCCACTTGTGTAAAAGTGGTGGATGAAAATGGAAGTTGGCGCTATTATTTTGAATACGAAGCCCAAAAAGAAAATATAACCGTACCGAAGGGTTCTATTACAGTCAATGGTGTAAGCTTGACTGTGGTGGATTCCGAAAAAGGAAAGTTTTCGGTGTCTATTATTCCTTATACTCAGGATTTTACCAATTTCCACAACTTTAAAGAGGGAACTATTGTCAATATCGAATTCGATATTTTGGGAAAATATGTCATCCGTTTGATGGAAGAATATTTTAAACAAAATTGATAGAAATTCGCACATTATTTTTGAATGATGAATTATTGAATTTCTTCGTAATTCATCATTCATAGTTTTTTCATTTATAGTTCATCACTCATGCCGGCAACTTCAGAAGAAAAGAAATTTATACAATTTTTCAGTTTTAAAAGAGTCATGATCCCTGTCTTGATAGGGCTTGCTGTTGCTGTATTCATGATTTTGAAAGATATTAATGAACCTGTTTTTCAAAAAGTAGAAATAGGAACCGGAACCCATGTTTGGCACGATTCCAATGCTGATAAAACAGTGGAAGCTTCGGAATTGTTGCCTGTCCAAGCAGGCGAAAGCGCCGATTTTTTGTTGCAATCGCAAACACAAATATGGAATACGATTCTGCATAATTGGCAATGGACATCGACTTTAGCAATTTTAGGCGCTTTATTGATGGTTTTTTGTCGAGACTTGGCCTACATGTACCGTATCCGTTTGCTTACGGAAAAACAGCTTTCTTGGCGGCAATCTTTTCAGGTAATTATTTTGTGGGAATTTTCTTCTGCCTTGACACCCTCTGTGGTTGGAGGTTCTGCGGTGGCTTTATTTATTTTAGCACAGGAAAAGATTTCAGCTGGCCGGTCAACGGCCATAGTCATGATTACGGCTTTGCTAGATGAAATGTTTTATATCATCAGCGTACCGATAGCGTTCCTTTTTGTGGGTATGAATACGCTGTTTATCAAGGATTTCAATTTTACGGTCTTTGGATTAACATTGAAAATGGAAGCGCTCTTTTTTCTTGGATTTGGGTTTATTTGTTTGCTGACGCTGATTATTTTACTTGCCATTATAATTCGGCCGGTAACAGCCAAAAGAATTATGGGTGTGGTTTGCAGCCTTAAACCGTTGAAACGTTTTAGAAGAAAGGCCTTGAAAGTAGGTGATGATATTATTGTTACTTCAAAATACCTGAAAACCAAACCATTTTCGTTTTGGGGAAAGGCGTTCGGAGCAACCATGCTTTCATGGACAGCCCGCTTTTTTGTAGTAAACTTCCTGATTTTAGCATTTAATTCTTCGGCAGACCAAATAATGATTTTTGCCCGCCAATTGGTCATGTGGGTCATTTTATTAATAAGCCCGACGCCTGGCGGAAGTGGAATTGCCGAATTTGCATTCCCTATTTTCCTGAAAGAATTTATTCCTACCGGAATAGGGCCTGCATTGGCACTTTTGTGGCGCTTTTTGACGTACTATCCGTACATTATTGTTGGCGCAATAATTTTACCCATTTGGTTACGAAGAGTGCTTAAAAATAGGCGCAAAGCCTGATAAGGCAACAATATTTTTGTATCCTGTGTCTTGTTAGCGTAATATTATATTGAGGTATGCATGGAATAAACAAATCTTTTCTGAAAAGGTATGTACGGTTTTTACTATCGGTAATCATCCTGTTTGGCAGTAACGATTTTGTCTATTCTCAAATGGTTAATATTGAAATACACACAAATAATACTAAAAATGAATTTTGCCCCCCCCCACAAGGTGCACTTCCTTTGAGTAATTGTAACGAATTTAATATTACACATTCCGAAAATAGAATTAAAATCTACCCGACAGCTTCATTTCCGCCCAACGGAAAAGTGAATGTATATTTGGAATGTTCCAATGTTAAAATTCCTTTAGGGGAAAGTCTATATTTAATTGATACAATTTATTTTTCCCAATCTCAATCAAATGCTTGTTATTATCTTGTAGAAACTTTTGATGCATTGGGAAATATCGTAGGACGCGATAGCGCACAACCCTTAAATTTGAGTGTGGTTTATAAAACTGAGTTACAAAATGAAATCGTTTTCTTAAAATGGAATTCGCCCTGTTTTAATAAAAATACAGAATATTTTGTCTATAAATTCCACATTGATAGAACAGGTACTAAAAGTATTTATGGAAAGGATATTGTAGTTGATACAAATGAAAAAATTCGGTGTTGGAATACCTTTTTTTATGATACAATACCTTTAAATAAAAAGGATTCTGTAGGATATTTGGTAACAGGACAATGTGGGAATTATAGATTTAATGAATCTGAATTTTCCACACCTTTGTTGTATGTTACCGGTGGAAATCCAAGTCTGACATTATGTGCAAAAGTGGATGATCAAACAAATCAAAACGCACTTTATTGGAACTACACAGGGGATTTTGCCACATTTAAAGAATACCGTGTTTATGAGAAATGTTCCACAGCAAATACCAAAACACTTTTGGCTTCCATTCAGGATTTCAATCAAATGTATTACAAACCTACAGGAAGTTTAGGCACTGGTTGTTATTATTTTGTGGAAGCCATCGATGCTTTTAATTCGAATATCCCTGCCGACAGTATCCGAACGATTAGTTTATCTGTCCGCAATGAAAATAACACCAATA
>JAVBMO010000102.1:0-4397 GCA_031552355.1 Bacteroidales bacterium
ACACTTCCTTCCAAAGTAATATCCAGCAATTTTTGGGCTTCCATGGCAAATTCCATCGGTAATTTACTTAAAACATCTTTGGCATAACCATTCACAATCAAGCTAATGGCACTTTCGGCGGAAATGCCTCTTTGCTGGCAATAAAACAATTGATCTTCGGAAATTTTTGAAGTCGTGGCTTCATGTTCAATAATGGCCGAAGGGTTTTCCGCTTTGATGGTTGGCCAGGTGTGAGCGCCGCAAGTATCGCCCAACAACAAAGAATCGCATTGAGAGTAATTACGGGCATTGTCGGCATGTTTTATTACTTTTACCAAACCACGGTAACTGTTTTGGCTTTGCCCGGCGGAAATGCCTTTGGATATAATCGTACTTTTGGTATTTTTTCCCAAATGAATCATTTTGCTGCCGGTGTCGGCTTGCTGATGATTGTTGGTAATGGCCACAGAATAAAATTCACCAACGCTATTATCTCCAAGCAACACGCAACTTGGATATTTCCATGTGACAGATGAGCCGGTTTCTACCTGTGTCCACGAAATTTTGGAATTATTTCCTTTGCAAATTCCACGTTTGGTAACAAAATTATAAATTCCCCCAATTCCATTTTTGTCGCCGGGATACCAGTTTTGTACTGTCGAATACTTCACTTCTGCATCTTTCAATGCAACGATTTCTACAACTGCCGCATGAAGCTGATTTTCGTCACGTTGAGGCGCCGTACAACCTTCCATATAACTGACGTAAGCATTTTCGTCGGCTATAATCAATGTTCGTTCAAATTGGCCTGTGTTGGCGGCATTAATCCTGAAATAAGTTGAAAGTTCTATCGGGCAACGCACATTTTTAGGAATATAGCAAAAAGAGCCATCGCTGAAAACGGCGCAGTTCAAAGTGGCAAAGAAATTATCTTCCATGGGAACCACGCTTGCCAAATATTTTTGCACCAAATCGGGATGTTTTTGCACAGCTTCGCTGAAAGAACAAAAGATGATACCTTGTTCGGCCAAAGTGTCGCCAAAGGTTGTTTTCACAGAAACGCTATCTATTACCGCATCTACTGCAATATTTGATTTCCCTTCTTTTTCGTCCAACGAAACCCCCAAACGAGAAAACGTATCCATTAATTGCGGGTCTAATTCGTCCGAAATCTCTTCGGTTTTGGTTCTAGGGGCGGCATAATAGCTAATTGCCTGATAATCTATATCGGGATAATTCAAATGTGCCCAATGTGGTTCTTCCATGGTTTTCCATTTTTGGAAAGCCTTCAACCGAAATTCCAAAAGCCATTCGGGTTCATTTTTTTTGGCCGATATAAAACGTACCGTTTCCTCTGTTAAACCTTTTGGCGCTATTTCAGTGTCTATTTTGGTGGTAAAACCCCATTTATAGTCCTCGTTTGTAAATTCCTCGATAATCTTAGTATTGTCCGACATAGTATTTATATTTTACCCTAAAATAGGATTTTTATAGATTCATTTTATTGTTTTTCAAGCAAATGAAAAATAAATATAAGTTACAAAAATAAGAGAAAATTTGGAAAGACAGGTTTTTTACCAACAAATGTTATAGAAATAAAGTCAAGACTAAATTTTAAACCATTAATATAATGTAACTTACCAATATCCTAAAAATAAACTTATACCGTAAAACAATCATAACAGGGGAATGTTGTAATTTTGCAGGCATAAATTCAACAAATGGAAAAATTCACTCAACCTCCCTTTCTGAAACAAAATGACACTATTGGTATTGTTGCGCCCGCTAGAAAAGTGCAAAAAGAAGATATTTTACAGGCTGCAAAAATTTTTGAATCGTGGGGATTGAAAGTCGTTTATGGCAAAAATCTTTTTGCTGAAGAAAATCAGTTTGCCGGTTCCGACGAATTGCGGAAAAATGATTTCCAGCAAATGTTGGATGATGAAAATATCAAAGCTATTGTTTGTGCTCGTGGCGGATATGGCGTTTCGCGTATTATCGACCATTTGAATTTTAATAAATTCCTGCAAAAGCCCAAATGGATTATCGGATACAGCGATATTGGCGTTTTGCATTGCCATATCAATACGAATTTTAAAATTCAGACTTTGCATTCTGCCATGCCTGCCGAATTTCCTTCTTTTCAGGAAAACTCTCTTGCTTTAACAAGCCTTCGGCAACAGCTATTTGGCGAAATTATTGCTTTCCCATCCGTTGAAAGTCATCCTTTATACAGAGAAGGAATTGCAGAAGGGATTTTGGTTGGAGGAAATTTATCAATTCTTTACAGCATTCAAAATACTGCTTCGGAAATTGATACCACCGGAAAAATTCTTTTTATTGAAGATTTGGATGAATATCTGTATCATATCGACCGCATGATGGAAAATCTGAAACGTAGCGGAAAACTCTCGAATTTAAAGGCTTTGGTTGTCGGTGGAATGACCAAAATGCATGACAACGGTATTCCCTTTGGTAAAACGGCTGAAGAAATTATTGCAGACAAGGTTCGCGAATACAATTATCCGGTTTTATTTAATTTTCCGGCAGGACATGTAGAAGAAAATAATTTTGCCTTACGCTTTGGTGAAAAATATAAGTTGGAGGTTCTTCCCAATAAATTAAGTTTAACAATATCAGAGAATTGATAATCTTTTTTTAGGATTAAACGAAACTGTCCATTTTCTCCTTTCGAGAAAAAAAGCTACCTTTGCAAAATTAATTTTGAAATATAAAAAACCTTTATAAAATGGAAAAGAAGGATCTATTGAAAGACACCGTAGAACATATTGATATCAAATCGATTGATTCAACAGAAATTATCAACGCCATGCGCAAAATGTCGTTCACTTCGCGCGATACCGCCACAGCCGCCGACATTTACGACAGAATGATTAATGACAAAGATTGTTCCATCGTTTTGACTTTGGCCGGAAGTACCAGTGCAGCAGGTTGCATGCAGGTTTATGTCGATATGGTAAAAAATAAAATGGTAGATTGTATTGTATCTACCGGTGCGTCTATCATCGACATGGATTTCTTTGAAGCTTTGGGTTTCAAACACTACCAAGGCAGTCCTTTTGTAGATGACAGGGTACTTCGCAGTTTGTATGTAGATAGAATTTACGATACTTATATTGATGAGGAAGAATTGCAGGTTTGTGATGGCACCATCAAACAAATTGCAGATTCTTTGGAAAAGCGCCCTTATTCTTCTCGCGAATTTATTTGGGAAATGGGAAAATGGTTAGCCGCCGGAAACGCCAAGAAAAAAGATTCTTTGATTCAGGCATGCTATGAAAACAATGTGCCCATTTTCTGCCCTGCATTCTCGGATTCAAGCGCCGGTTTCGGTTTGGTATTGCACCAATGGCAAAATCCTGAAAAACATTTGAGTATCGACTCTGTAAAAGATTTCTTGGAATTGACCAAAATAAAAATTGCCGCAGGAACTACCGGGTTGTTCATGATTGGCGGTGGTGTTCCCAAAAATTTTGTGCAAGATACAGTGGTTTGTGCCGAAGTTTTGGGCGAAGAAGTAGATATGCACAAATATGCTGTTCAAATCACCGTTGCCGATTCACGCGACGGCGCTTGCTCAAGTTCCACTTTGAAAGAAGCTTGCTCTTGGGGAAAAGTGGATATTGCATTTGAACAAATGGTTTATGCCGAAGCCACAACCGTCGTTCCTTTGATTGCTAGTTATATTTACCATAAAAAAGATTGGGAAAAACGTAAAAAATACGAATGGGCAAAATTATTCCAAAAATAAAAATTGCTCTTTCTTGAACATTCGAACCGCCATTCCCAAAGAGTGGCGGTTTTTTGTTTTGCATATACAAAGAGGGAAAGTCAAAACTTAAAAGTTACTTAGCGACTTCAATCCGAAATAATCGTATTATCTCTTACCGAAAACATTTTGCAATCGATGGCAATTTCTTGCAGAAGAGCCTCTACCCTATTTTTTTGTGTATCGGTCAGAAAAACCTGTCCAAAGGTTTCGCCCGAAACAAGTTTTAAAAGGTGTTTTACACGGTCTAAATCCAATTTGTCGAAAACATCATCGAGCAAAAGCAATGGCTTTTGTTTTAAGCTGTTTGCTATATATCCGAATTGAGCCAATTTCAAAGCCAGCAAAAAAGTCTTTTGTTGTCCCTGCGAAGCCGTTTTTTTTACAGAGTGCCCATTGATGCAAAAAACCAAATCATCTTTGTGTACTCCAACCGAAGTGTATTGCAAAATCAAATCTTTGCGTTGCGCTTCGTTCAGTGCTGCTTGCAACATTTTAGGTGTAAACGAAGACGAATATTCTATGGAAGGAATTTCTGCCGAAACCTCCGCCGATATCAAAGCAAAGTTTCGTTGAAAATAACCGGAAAAACTTTTCAGAAAATCCAAGCGTATTTCTTGAATGGGTT
>JAVBMO010000156.1:0-9914 GCA_031552355.1 Bacteroidales bacterium
TGATGATTTTTGAAGCCAACTCTGCATCGTGGTACAATTCGGCAAAGGGACGGTAGTAACGGAACTTAGAACCTATTTTGTCAAATTTCTTTACATAGCTGTACACCACTTTATATAATACATCGCTGAGCCACAACGGCAAACCGGTATCGGAAAGATCGTTTTGGCGACGGGCCTTATGGCTTGGGAAAGCGCTTAAAAAGAAATTATACAACGAAGGAGCAATCACTTCCACTCCTTGTTCCGACAACCATTGCAATACATTTTTGTGGCTGAACGAATTGTATTTTACATAAATTTCGCCCACCACGCCAATTACCGGAATTTTGTCGTTCGGAATCACCGCTTGGTTAAATTCTTCGGCAGCTTGTTCCAGCAATTTATACAACGCTTTGCGGTCTTTCTTTTCAATAAATGGATTCGCCAAGCCTATATATTTGTAACGCAATTTTTCTGCCAAACCTTTTTCGCGTTCGCGCGGCAGTGAGGCATAGTAAAATTTGGTTAGACAATCGGCATAGAGCAAACCGAAAAATGCCATGATCATTGCTTTTCGCCAATTCAGCTTAAATCCGGGCTGGTCGTTAATCATATCGCTGCCAAAAGCTACGGAAACTACAGGAATATCTTCAAATCCTGCCGAAATCATAGCTTTTTTAATAGTGGCTATATAATTGGTTGCGCGGCATTGTCCGCCGGTTTGGGTGATGGCAACGGCAATTTCGTCGCGATTATATTTTCCCGATTTCAAGGCTTTTATAATGTCGCCTACCACCAAAGTTGCCGGATAGCATATTTCGTTGTTGGCATATTTTAAGCCTTCGGCAACGGATTCGGCATTCCCTACAGGAAGCACTTCCAGCTCAACACCCATGAGTTTGAAAAGCGAAGGTAGAAATTCCGAATACCCTTCGGCAAAATAGGGTGCTATGATTTTTCGGTGGCGGTCTTTTTCCGCAAAAGCAGGGGTTTTCACCATGGGGGTTTCAACGCGTTCGTGCTTGCCGAATTGCAAGCTTTCTATCATGGAACGAATCCGCAACCGCAATGAACCAATGTTGTTCACATCATCAATTTTTAGAGTGGTGAGGGTTTTTCCTTTACTTTTCAAAATATCGCTTACTTCGTCCATGATAAACGCATCGGGACCGCAACCGAACGAAGTCAATTGTACATAATGAATGTTTTCGGTACTATTCGCCACATAAGCCGCCGCTTTGAAAATACGATTTGGGTATGCCCATTGGCTTACCGATTGAATGTCGCCGAAGGTGCGGTCGGCTTCTTCTGAAAAACGCACCACATCTTCCGAAATCACATCTACGCCCATGTCGGCAATACAATCCGAAATTTTATGCTGCACCAAAGGATCTGCGTGATAGGGACGGCCTGCCAGCAAAATCACCATTCGGTTATCGGATTTGGATTGTTCTACCATTTCTTTGGCTTTGGACGAAACTGTCAAAAAATGATTTTGTTGAGAGTCTAATGCTTTTACGAAAGCATTCTTAATCAATGATTTTTCTGCACCCAAACTTTCCAAATATTTTTTGCAGGCTGTGAACAGCAACTTTTCATTATTGAAAGCAATGGAAGGCGAGTCGATAGGAATGCCGTATTTTTCTTCGGTGCTCATGGCACCACGTAACACATCGGCATAACCGGCAACCACAGGGCAGTTGAAGCTGTTGATGGACGTTTTATCTTCTTTTTGTTCAAAAATCACATAGGGGAATAAAATCCTGTCCACCTTTTTTTCGACCAAATCGACCACATGGCCGTGCATAAGTTTTGCCGGAAAGCAAATATTGTCGGACATTACGCTGTTCAATCCTTTTTCGTAAAGTTTGTTGGTGGAAGCGTTGGACAGCACCACACGGATACCGCATTCGGTTAGTAATGTATGCCAAAAAGGGTAATTTTCGTACATGTTCAAGCCGCGCGGAATCCCGACAGTTAACTTGGATTTATTCTTTTCCACCGATTTACGGTTTCCAAATAAAGAGGCGTATTTGTCTTTGTAGATATTGCCGCCTTTTTCGAATCCTTCGGCTTTGTTGGAAAATATTTTTTCGCACTTATTGCCTGAAAAATAATTGTTTCCGTTCGAAAAACGAAAAACTTTTACATAGCAGTTATTTTCACAACCTTCGCATTGGGTGAAATCAGTTTCAAATTTTTGAGAATCAATTATTTTGTCCAAAGCCACCGGTTTTGCCGTGGCAACGCATTCTTTGGCATACAAAGCCGCGCCAAAAGCGCCCATGAGTTCGGGCATATCGGAAAACGAAACCTGACATCCACTAAGTTTTTCCAGTGCGCGAACCACCGACAAATTACGGAATGTTCCGCCTTGCACCACAATGTGGTCGCCGAGTTCTTTGGTGTCTTTGAGTTTCAAAACTTTATAAAGGCAATTCTTTACCACAGAATACGCCAATCCGGCAGCAATATCCGAAACTTCTGCGCCTTCGCGCATGGCTTGCTTTACTTTGGAATTCATGAAAACGGTGCAACGGGTTCCCAAATCGCAGGGATTTTCGGCAAGACAAGCCATTTTGGCAAATTCCGCTACAGGATAGTTGAGCATATTGGCAAAACCTTCAATAAAAGAGCCGCAACCGGAAGAACAGGCTTCGTTGATTTCCAGCCGTTTAATAGAGCTGTTTTCGATAAAAGTGGCTTTCATATCTTGCCCGCCAATGTCGAGGATAAACGATACTTTTGGCGAAATTTTTTGTGCCGCCAAATAGTGAGCAATGGTTTCAATCATGCCGAAATCAAGATTGAAAGCTGCTTTCAACAAATTTTCACCATAACCGGTAACGGCGCTTCCACTGATATTCAAATGTTTCCCTTTTTCGCGAATTTGTTGTTGCAAAATCTTCAATCCGCCAACAAAAGACTGCAAAGGGTCACCTTCGTTTCGGGTATAATATTCAAAAAGTACGCGTTCTTTATCATCAATCAGCACAATTTTGGTGGTAGTGGAACCCGAATCGACACCCAAAAAGCATTTCGTATTTTCGTCAACCTCATCCAAAGAACAGCGTTCCACAATGTGGACGTTTTTCTCTTTTTTCCAATTTTCAAAATCCTCTTCATCCAAAAATATTTTCGGCAAACGCGAACTCAAATCGGTTGGAATGGGTTCCATCTTTTGTGCAGCCTTCAACATTTTCCTGAGTTCATGCAGTTTTTCCTTGCCTGTCCGCGGCATGAGGGCGCAACCCCAGGCGGGAACAATTTGGGCATTTTCGTGAAAAAGACAATCCTCAGGCGAAAGCGAAAGTAATTTCATGAAAGACTTTCGCAAAGCGGGAATAAAAGCAAACGGGCCGCCACAGAAGAAGACTTTGGGCTGCACATCGTAACCTCTCGAAAGCGAAGAAATTACTTGCAGAGCAACGGCATGAAAAACCGAAGCGGCAATGTCTGTCTTGCTTACATTGCGGCTGATAAGGTTTTGGATGTCGGTTTTTGAAAATACGCCGCAACGCGAAGCCATCGGATAAATGGTTTCGGCATCGTCTGCCAAGCGGCTGAGTTCATTTACTTCGACGCCCAACAGGCTTGCCATTTGGTCGATGAAAGCGCCTGTTCCTCCGGCGCAACTTCCGTTCATGCGGATATCGGGCGATTGTCCCTTTTCGAAGAAAATCATTTTGGCATCTTCGCCTCCAATATCGATAAAGGTTTTTATTTCGGGGAATTTAGATCGAATCAGTTCCACCGAGGCCACCACCTCCTGTGTAAAATTAATCCCAAAACGTTCGGCGAAGCCCATGCCCACCGAGCCGGTGAGGACAATATCCATACGGCAGTCGCCCAAATGCCGGTATGCCGACATAAATATTTTCAGCAAAACACGATCGACATCGGCATGATGACGACGGTAGTCGGAAAAAACAATGTTGTCGTGTTCATCCAAGAACACCATTTTGATGGTTGTGGAACCGACATCGATTCCTACGCGGTAATTGTTGAGATGTTGCATTGCAATGTCTCTATCTGAATGTATCATTATCCCAATTTTTTGGATTATTCAATATATAATTTTGTATTCGTTCAAAGGATTGGTTATCACGAATAATATGGTCATGAAATCGTGATTGCCATTCAAAATCTGCATGTAAATTTAATCGTATATTTTTCGTTACTACTGATTTATAGGAACGAATAATGGTTGATATGGACCCCGGTTTCGGCGATATTTTGGACATTTGTTCGTTTTTTCCCGTATCCGTATCCGTGGTTGTAGAGACGTTGCAATGCAACGTCTCTACAACCACGGATACGGATGATATTATCAAAACCCCATGAATATGGTTTGGCATTACCACAAAATTTCCCAATTCAATGGTTGGAAAATGGTTGGGGATTTCCAACCAATATTGTTTTGCCATTTTCCCCATATCATTTAATTGCATGATTCCATTTTTTATTTCGCCAAAATAATGTTGTCGGTTTTTAGTACAAATAGTTATGAAATATGCCCCATTGTTCCGATAATCCCAATATGGATGCCGTGCAGACGGAATGCGATATTTGTTTTGGAATTTTTCGGACATATTTTTATTTAATTCATTATTGCATGTACAGCCGTTGCAATACAACGGCTGTACATGAACATTCAAATTTTGTAAATACAATAATTTTCATTATTTAATACCACAGGATAATCCAAATCAATATTGGATCCTTGATATATTTTTAGAATAACAATATATTTCAATCCTTTGTCTTTTAAAGATATAATAAAATCCGGATTTGCTATATTTTCATTAAAATCTACCCATCCTTTTCTGTGTGCAAAGTACATGGTAGTGGGATAATTCCCACTGTTTATCAAAATCAAGTCCTCTCGTCTGGATACTTTGTCCAAGTCTTTTTCAAGATTCAATATTTGCAATGCTTCTTGGGAAATTCTAAAATCGTGTTGCTGATTTAAAACCCCTTCCAAACAAATAGCAAATAAGATGATATAGGCAATCTTATTTTTGAATTGACAAACACCATAACCGGCAACAAGCGCCATTACAGGAATAAATGGGATTATGTAATATGAGTGATGGTAAAAAGTGAATCCGGATTTAAAAATAATAATTAAAAAGCCCAAAAATGTTATTATGAATAACAGAATTAGTTTTTTGTTTTTTTTGATGACAGATTGAATAATTCCATAGATAAAGGCTGCAAATCCAATAAATTTAAGTGCATCTTCATAGAATTTATTTAATGTTGAAGGGATGTTGTTAGCAATTTCATGAAATCCTTCAGAAAAACTTTTCCCCATAAAAAAATGCCAGAATTCATAAGTTTCTGTTAAATAGGGAACCCAATAAAAATACCAGATTATGGCAGGGAGAAGACTGATCAACGAAACACTGGAGAATATTACTTTTCTGCCTATTGGAATGTTTTTGTTGAACAAAAGCAATAAAAAAACAACAAGCAAATAACCTGAAGTAATTTTTGATAAAGTTCCTATTATGATGAAAAAAGCATACAAAAGAATATTTACAAAACTTTTGCTTCGAATTATTTTATCTAAATAGTTTGTCCCAAAATAAATTCCCATCATTATAAAAGATACAGAAAAAGTATCCGGCATTATTTTTCTTGAGTATTCAAACCAAAGAGATCCCATTAAAATGAGTGTCGATGCAAAAGCTAATTTTCCTGTAAAATATTTTTGGACTAACTTATAGAAAAAGAAAATGCCAAAAACCGAGACAATTAAATTTATTAGCCGTCCATACCAATGTTCATAGCCAAAAACTTCGGAAAATAGATAGATCAGATAATTTAACGCAGGGAATTCCATGCCGGTTATACCTGTTTTCTCGCCAGCAATATCAATCCTTGGATAAAGGATATTATTATCAATTTCATAGAAATTTCTTGCTACCATTGTAACTGTTGTTTGCCGCCAATTATGAACAGTTTCCAATGGGGGATCTGCAATCCCAATCAAATGTGCTATAAAGAAAATAAATATCCAAAAATAAATATTTTGAAGTAGAATTTTTAAATGCTTCATCTTAATTAAAAAAATTTTCCTATTGAATATCCAGCCCAAGTAGCTAATAAACAAAAAATTACACTTGCTATAACAGAGACAAAAAACAAAAACACATCGCCTTGTTTTAAAAGATTGAAATTTTCCCATGAAAAAGCAGAAAAAGTTGTGAATCCGCCACAGAATCCGATGGTTAGTAAAGCCATGTATGGACTTTTTTCAGAAATGAACGGAAGTCCCCAAAAGAGTCCGATAAGCAAAGAACCTACAACATTTATCCCCATTGTGGCAAAAGGAAATACGGTTGTCACAAACTGCGATAACAAACGCGCTGTCCCAAAACGCGCCGCACTTCCCAATCCCCCGCCCAAAAAGGCTAAAATAAAATCTTTATACATAAAGGTTAGTTTTTGTCGTTAATCAAATTGAATACTACCTTAACCATCATATCTTTTTCTTCGGGACGGCTTTCTGCAATCATCAAAGTCAGAGCAACCAATGTATTATTGGCAATTCGTTTTGAGTTATCAGCACGATATAAAATGTTGTTTTTATCTAAAAACCAAAGAAACAAGAAAGCTGCAATACGTTTGTTGCCATCGCTGAAAGAATGATTTTTGGTTACCAAATACAATAACATGGCTGCCTTTTCTTCCACGCTTGGGTATAAATCTTTGCCGTCGAAAGTCTGATAAATCGTAGCAATGGAACTTCTGAACGATTGATCTTTTTCATTTCCAAACAATTTACTTGCATTAAATTTCTTTTTCAAGTCTTGTATAACCTCTTTTGCCATTTCGTAAGTCGCATAAAAAATCTCTTTTGTTTCGCTTTTTTCTATATCTAAAGTCTGGTAGTCATATTTGTCCAAAACATCCAAACCATAAGTATAGTCTGTTACAATTTTCAGCAAACCTGTCGCTTCTTCTTTTGAGAGTTGATGGTTTTCAATTACATTTGAGAGCAACTTAATCGTCTTTTTTAAATCGTCATATTGTTCAAGTTTCAATTTGTCGTTTACTGCATAGCCCTTTACCAAGTATTCTTTCAAAATACGATTTGCCCAAATACGAAATTGGGTACCTCGTTGCGATTTTACACGATAACCGACAGAAATGATGACGTCAAGATTGTAGTAGTTCGTTTTGTAATTTTTCCCATCAGAGGCAGTATGTAAGAATTTCTTACATACTGTTGCTTTTTCTAATTCATGTTCCTTAAATACATTGGAAATATGCATTGTTATATTGTTTCTTGTTGTCTGAAACAATTCGGTCATCTGCGCTTGTGACAACCAGACAGTTTCATTTTCTAATCTAACATCAAGATTTGTAAAACCGTCAGCAGTTTGATAGATAATTATCTTGTCATTCATTGGGATAGGCGTTTACTTTAAATTCTTCTTATACTCAACAATAGCCAACACATCTTTGAGTTGTTCTTGTCGAGTAATGCTGATAATCAACGGAATTAATCGACCAATACGTTTGCTTGCGGCAAAGTCATCTTTGATTTGTTCGGCAATGGGTAGAACTACAATATCTTCTGAATTCTTTTCGGTAAAGAAGAATGTTGTTTTAAAAAACTGATTCCAAACAGACAACCACAAAACTGTCTTTTTCTTTTGACAGACTTTGCATAGCCACGATTTTCCGTCTTTGTAATAACTCCATTCGAGGGTCAATCCGTCGTTTGTTAAAGACGTTACAAAATCCTCATAAGCAGTGAAACTCTTGCCAAGTGCTTGTTTCAAAACTTCTTCGGTAGGAAAAATGTCCTGTTCCCATAATAATTGTTGGTCTATTGCTAACACAAGCTAATTGTTCCTTCCTTGCCTTTCAGTGTATTAGGCACTAATTCTTTTACCATTACATATTTATCTTCAAAACCATTAACATTTTTGATTCCATGCTGAACCGTTTCCACAAAGCCGAACCGTTTGTAATATTCGGGGTCGCCAACCAAAAATACAGCAGCGTAACCCATTTCCAATGCCCGTTTCGTACTTTCGTTGATTAGTGCAGAACCAATACCTTGGTTACGATACTCCAACAAAACAGAAACCGGTGCCAACAAAAGCGCTTCGAATAATCCGGCGAGGCATTGCATCTGAATTTTCGTCAGCATAATGTGCCCGATTAATCTCCCTTTATATTCAGCAACCAAAGCCAGTTCCGGAATGTAATTTTGTCCGTTTCGCAATTGCACAGCGAAATCCTGTTCATCGCCGTCCGATACCTTGGCTGTTTTAAATGCCGTTTCGATAAGGCGGTAAATTTCCTCAAAATCACGTTCCGTTTCCGGCCTAATATTTATATCGGTTTTATTCATCACTGTTAAGCGCAGTTTTGTTTTCTTTTCTGTTATATTGTTTTTTACTTTTATGAATTTTCTTCACAGCTTTCCAACCAGTATTTTCAGATAATTCCATTTCGCGGTCGGCTTTGCGGATGGCTTTCATGAAATCTGCCTTTCTTATTTTCAATACTTTTTCCTTTTTCTTTCGCTTTTTCATAAATCTGTTTTCGCGTTCAAAAGACTTTCAATTTCTTTTAATTTTTCTTCAACTTCAAAAGAAAATGTCGGACTGTTTTCCTGAATAAAAAACAAGAGTTCTTTTGCTTTTTGAAGGAATGCAAAGTCTTTATAATGAAAATAACTTTCCATCAATAATTCCGCTGTTAGTTGTAATCGGGAAAATTTTGTTTTTGCATCTTCCTCTTTTTTAGTCTCTTGCGTTAAATCAACAGTTAAAATATTATTTTCTTCCAAATTGAGAGAAAAGTAGGCTTCTTGCAGCAGTATTTCAGCTTTTTCAAGTTGCAATTCTTTGCGCAAACCAATCATTCGGGCTATCAACACAGCCAAATCTTCCAATTGTTTCAACAGAAAATCAGATTTATACATAATCGTTTTTGAGTTTAATTGAATTCATCACAAAATCTGTGATTGCAATTTTTCGTTCATTCATAAAAAATGCCACATCGAATTGATTTTCACCCAAAACACGTTCCAAAACAGGATATCCCAAAAATGGGAACAGACACATGGACACAATATTGATAAACAATTCCATAGGTTCTATTTTTCGAATAGTTCCATTGTCAATTTCTTCCTGAATTTGCTTTTGAAAAAAAGCCATGAATGTTTGAATGCCGTCCAAAAATTCAGCATTGAGTAAGGTTTCGGCGTCACGGTTTACCTCCATCAAAACAAAAAGAGGCAGTTTGGGGCTTTGCGAAACATTGTCCAAGATAAAAGAGACCAATAATTCTATTTTTTCGCGCAATGACAAATTTTCATTATTTCCTTCAATGGCATTTTTCAACAATTCACCATAAATTTCTAAAAAAATCTGTTGAAAAAGATTTTCCTTTGAGCGGAAATAGTAGTTTACCATAGCAATATTTACGCCTGCATCGTTCGAAATATCGCGGATGGAAGTGCCTTCGTATCCCTTTTTCAGAAAGTTTTGCTTTGCCGATTCTATTATTTTTCTTTGAATATCATTCATTTAGAGTAGCTGAATAGCTGTTTTAAATAAATATTTTAAATGAGTGTTTAATGCAAAGATAAGGAAATTTAATAAAGATTCAAATATTTTGTTTATGTTAACATAGAATTTTATTGGATTTTTTCCTAAATAGGCTCTCAATTCCAAGAAAAATTTATAGCGATGTTTTGTTTTTCTCAAAAAAAAATGTAATATTTGCAACTTATTCAACCTTTTGGTTGTCTAATTATAAGAAACTATTAAAAGTTTAATTTAAAAACATTTCAACATGAAAAAGTTCTTATTCTTGAGCATTTTATTAGCGAGTTTTTCTTTCGCTTCTTTTGCTCAAAAAGGTTATTTTCCATGTAGTGAATACAAGTTCGACACAATAAAAGT
>JAVBMO010000171.1:0-5913 GCA_031552355.1 Bacteroidales bacterium
AGACATCGAATTAGAAGAGCATTTAGGAAAACCTGTTGCTTTTCAAAGAAATTATTTAACCACAAAAAAGCCTTTGACTTAGCTTTTTTCTACATCAATTATGGATACATATAATCAGCATACTTTGGGAAACACCACCAATTTTCTTTCAAATTCAATTTTCAACAGACCTGTTTTCTTGTTATTTTTTCAAAATACAGAAAACTTTCGTCAAAATTTCTTTATTCTTGGGTTGAGCAAATTTGAAAATATTCCCGTATTTTTGCAATAGAACTACAATAACTTCTTTTTGACAAGGAAAAACTTATGGACAGACAGCAAATAAAAGCCCGTTTCGGGATTATCGGAAATTCGCCTCTGCTGAACAGGGCCATTGACATAGCTTCTTTGGTAGCGGCTACCGATATGAGTGTGCTCATTACCGGAGAAAGCGGCGTTGGGAAAGAGGTTTTTTCTAAAATCATCCATTTGCTGAGCCCACGAAAACATGCCAAAAATGTGGCTGTAAACTGTGGCGCCATTCCCGAAGGAACCATAGAATCGGAACTTTTCGGACATGTGAAAGGATCTTTTACCAATGCAGAAAAAGACCGCAAAGGTTATTTCGAAGAGGCCGACGGCGGAACCATTTTTTTGGACGAAGTGGCGGAACTTCCTTTACAAATGCAAGCCAAACTTTTACGCGTACTCGAAAGCGGTGAATTTATGAGAGTAGGTTCTTCGAAACCGCAAAAAGTAAATATACGGGTAATTTCGGCCACGAATGTCGATATTCCCGAAGCCATTAAAAAAGGGAAATTCCGCGAAGATTTGTTTTTCCGGCTGAACCAGATTTCCATTTCCATTCCGGCCTTGAGAGAACGCAAAGAAGATATTTTCCCTTTGTTTCTGAAATTTGCATCCGACATTTCGGACAAATACCGCATGCCGGTTTTGCAACTGACACCCGAAGCAAAAGACCATCTTATCAATTATCCGTGGTATGGCAATATCCGGGAATTGAAAAATATTACGGAACAGATTTCTATTATTGAACAAGACCGCCTTATAAGCAAGGATACTCTTTTGTCGTATATTCCCGAAGCCCATCGAAGCGGCAATCTTCCAGCCATTTATCAAGGGGCAAAAAAGGAAGACCCTTTGCAACCTTCGGAACGTGAAATTCTTCTGAAAGCACTGAATGTGAATCAAATGCTATTGGAAATGCGAGGTGAAATCAACGAATTGAAAGCCATTATCGGCAATTTGATGAGGCATGGCAACATTTCCGTCAGTGAAAACCTGACAAGGCATAATTCCTTGCCCGAAGTAGTTTTACCTTCGACAAATGAGGCCAATTACAATGTCATTTCCCCGAAAAAAAGGGATGAGATACATGAAGAGTTCGAAGACCCCGAAATGATTGAAGACGAACCGCTTTCATTGTCGGAAAGGGAAAAGAAAGCGATTATAAAAGCCTTGGAACGCAACCACGGCAAACGGAAATCGGCCGCTCAAGAGTTGGATATTTCCGAAAGGACTCTCTACCGGAAACTTAAAGAATATAGTTTGGAATGATGACATTTTTTGAAATCCCCCAATTTCCCGATTCTTTTTCTGCAGAAATCCGGCTTCCTGCTTCCAAAAGTATTGCAAACCGCTTGTTGGTACTTCGCTTTTTAGCAGGGAAAGGGCTTTCTCCCAAAGGTTTGTCCGAAGCTGATGATACACAATTGCTGAAATCCCTTTTGGAAAAAATCAGAACAAGCAAAAATGCCGTTTTGGATTGCAAAAATGCCGGTACCACATTTCGATTTTTAACATCTGTATTAAGTATTTCAGAAGGTTCCTATGTCCTAACCGGAAGCGAACGAATGCAGCAACGCCCCATAAAAGACTTGGTGGATGCTTTGGTTTCTTTGGGCGCCGACATACAATATTTGGGAAAAGAAGGCTTCCCTCCCCTACAAATTAACGGAAAGCCGTTGAAAGGTGGAAATCTGACCATTAAAGCGAACATCAGCAGCCAATATGTTTCATCATTGCTGTTGATAGCGCCATTTTTGAAGGAAGGCCTTTGCATTTCCATTGAAGGGGGGATTTCTTCACGCCCTTATATTGAAATGACCTGTCAATTATTGTTCCTCTGTGGGTTTCAGGCTATTTTTGAAGGGAACTGCATAAAAGTGGACGCCCGAAAAACGGAATCTCCTTTTTTAGAAAATCCGTTTATTGAAAAAGATTGGAGTGCCGCTTCATATTTTTACGCCATCGCTGCATTAGGAAAAGATATTCGTTTCCGCATTGACGGGCTGACGGAAAAAAGCCTGCAAGGCGACGGCAGGGTTTTGCCCAAACTTTTCCGCCAATTCGGCATAGAAACTATTTTTACCGAAAATGGCATTTTCATACAAAAATCCAAAGATTTAACTGTCGTAGAAACCTTTTCGTACGATTTTTCACAAGAACCTGACCTTGCCCAAACCTTTGCCGTAGTTTGTGCTGCTTTGGGTGTAAAAGCCATTTTAACAGGATTACATTCATTGCGGGTAAAAGAAACCGACCGCATTGCGGCTTTGGCAACAGAACTTTCTAAAATGAATGTAGAAGTTCAAACTTTTGATACCGAACTTCATTTGCAAGCTTCCGAAATTCAAATTTCAGAAAGCACAGCCACTTATGGCGACCACCGGATGGCAATGGCTTTTGCTGTTTTGGCGGCAAAATTTCCGCATGTCAAAATTCAAAATCCGGAAGTTGTGGAAAAATCATTTCCCCACTTTTGGGACGAATTGAAAAAATGTCACTCCCCTTTATAACCTGGTGGAACCAAAAGACAGGGCTATTCCTGCGCTGAATGGCGGCAATTTGGTTTGAGAATGGTTAGATTTAAAACAATCGGTCAAACGATAGCGAGACCAAATACTAAACCAGTTCCACCCTAAAGAAAGCTGCAAACCTGCATCGAAAGGAACGAATAAAGCAGGGTCTTTGTATTGCAATTCCGTTTCAAGATTGGAGGGTCCGTAAAATTCTATATCATAATACCTTGAATAGTTGTAATTTCCGTAGGCTAATAATTCAATATATTTCCCTGCTTTTTTAAAATAACCCCAATAGCTAAGATCTGTCATTTTCCCAAAATTAACACGTCCACCCACAGCGACTCCAAAAGCCCAAGTACGGTAACGTTCATGATGAATTACATAATCGGGATCAAAATCTACTTGAAAATCAAAGATATTGTTTTGCATTCCATCTCTGATTGCATAACGGTTATAGGCAAAATCCGTATTAAGAATCAATCCGAAATGCCGTGCAATCTGATAGCGCCATTTGAAACCAAAATCGACATTAAATGAGGACCCATAAAGTAATTCCGAAGTGTTATTTTCAATTTCACCAAAAATAAAACCTGCTCCTACATAAGGTTCCACATACCACATACGGTGAAAAGGATGTGTATTTTCTTTCTTTATTATGTACTCCTTAGGGGTGCTTCCTTCGCAAATCACAGCTTCGGGCGTTGCCCTGTTTTCGGAAACAGTATCTGTAATAATTTCATTCGATTGCGCAAAAATAAAACCAAAAGTACAAATCAAGAGTAAACTTATTTTTTTCATTTGATGAATATTTTATGTTATAAGACTAATTTTAACGGTTTTAAAGAAAACCCTTTTTCTTCCAGCAAAGAAACCATCCCTTGGGAAAAAGCCGTATCATGCAAATGCATAGCGCCAACAGCTATAAAAGCAGATTTTTCTTGCTCAACAATATATTGCACTATTTTGTTCACTGCCTTGCGATTTCTTTTATCTAAAAATTTCTTTGGAAGAAAAGAGGAAGAAAAACTATCTTTCAGATTTTCATTCAAAGATTCAAAATCCTGGTTTTTATAATATTGAAGCATTTCGTCAAAACCCTCTTTTACGGTTTCCTTTTTAGATAAAAAGGTTTTAAGCATTTTCACTTGTCCCTTTGACGACGAGTTCAACAAAGTCAGTTGGTCTTCAAGCGTTTCGAGTCCGAAAGTCTCTTTTTCTCTCTTTCTCGCAAAGTCGAATAATTCCTTATCCACCGAAGAGGTCGTTTCGGTTTCCTGTTCCGAAAACAACAGAGTATAGGCAAACAAAGGGCTTATTTGTTTGGCTTTTTCTTCGCCAAAATTTTTGAAAACACTGTATTGCATCAGTTTTCCAAAGTCCCTTTTCCCCAACAATTTATCCAAAGTTTTTTCGGCATTAGAATGAAAAACATTTGAATAGGAAATTCCTGAGGGCATTTCATTCAAATCTAATTCCGCCCAAAAAGTATCTGCTTTTTTTAGAGCATTAAAAACTTTTCTTGGTATCTGAAATACAGCTGTATCGTAAATATGAATAGTGCCGAACAAATATGATTCTTTCATCAATCCATTTCCCGATATTTTCCAAAAAAGAGATTGTTTTTTAGGTTTTGGCATTTGTTTCTGTTTTATGTTTGGACAATTTACAAAAGTATGGATTTTCACATACAAAGTATTTTTAAATCGAGAACTTCTTTTTTATTTATCAAGAATAAATTTTTTATTTCTTTTTAAATCAGAGATTTATATAGTGCTGTTTTTTAAAATTAATCGTTGAGATAGATTTTGTTATGTTTGTAATTACAATTTCTCTTATCTCACTGTAAACCTGAGTTCGATATAAGCATTTTCTTAAAAGAGGGCTAATTGAGTTGTTTTCGGTTCAAATTCCACTTTGGTGGACGGCTTCTTTGGAAAGAAGCTGTAAGCGGCTAATCCCGCCAATAGATTAGTCAAAAAATTGGCGAAAGACCGATGGCGAGTATGTTCTATTTGGCAAGCATTCTTTAGTTCATCGTTAACGGTCTCTATTACAGATCGCTTTCTTAGTAACCTGAGTTCGAGATAAGAAATAATTATAATTTATTGATTTTTAGGCTTACTAAATCCTACGGATTTATATATTTATAGAAAAGAGGAACAAAATGTCATATTCGACCCCGTTGGGATCGAACAACATGGTGAATTCTCATTCATATAACTATACAATACATTTGGCATTGATAATGAATGCATTTTATATCGAACTCAGGTTAAGAGGTTGTCTAAATTTTATTTATGAATTCTATTAAGCACTATTCTAATCATAGCTAATTGAATAAAAGCAACACTACATTCATTGACTACTTCATAATTTTTAGCGAGTCTTCTATTGAAATTGAACCAACCAAAGGTAAAGGTTCTTTCAACCACCCATCTTTTTGGTATTACAGAAAAAACAGATGTTCCACTAACCTTTGCTACAATTTCTAATGTCCACCCCAATGCTAATAACGTCCATTCTACTAAAACACCTCTATACCCACCATCAGCCAACACTTTTTTCAATAAAGGATATTTATACTGTAATTCTTTGAGAACCAATTTTGCCCCGTCTCTGTCTTGAATATTGGCATTATGTACAACAATAGCTAGTATAAAACCCATTGTATCTGTTATTACATGCCGCTTTCTACCTGTAATTTTTTTGCTGCATCGTATCCTTTATCTTTAGTTATGCAAGAAGATTTTACACTTTGACTATCTAAAAGTCCTATACTTGGACTGCCTGCTTGCTGTCGACAATAACCACGCAATGAATCATGTATTTCCTCTATTAAACCTTCGCCTGTCCAACAATGAAAATAATAATAAACCAATTTCCAATTAGGATAATTATAGGGCAACATGCGCCATTGAATTCCGGTTTTTGTTATATAGAGTAAAGCATTTATTATTTCTCGTAAAGAATCAAGGCAAACGCACGAAATTTATGTGACCAACTTTTTCAAGTAGTCAATATCGTATGCGGCTTTTAGTCTTCGTTTCTTAATGCTTAACTTATTATCCTGTTCCTTTATTATTTGCAGAGCCAATTTCCTCAGGGTTGA
>JAVBMO010000052.1:0-3764 GCA_031552355.1 Bacteroidales bacterium
GGAAATAGATGAGTTTTGGACCTATGTTGGCAAAAAGAGCAATAAGGTTTGGCTTATTTATGCTTATGACCGAAACAGTGGTGAAATAGTGGCTTATGTTTGGGGTAAACGAAACTTGAAAACAGCCAAAGCGTTAAGAAAAAAGATGTTTGGTTTTGGAATTAGCTATGGAAATATTTGCACAGATGATTGGCAAAGTTTTATTACCGCTTTCAAAGTAGATAATCACATTATAGGAAAAGCATATACCGTTGGAATCGAGGAAAATAATTGCAGATTGAGGCATCGGATTAGAAGAGCATTTAGGAAAACTTGTTGCTTTTCAAAGAAATTATTTAACCACAAAAAAGCCTTTGACTTAGCTTTTTTCTACATCAATTATGGATACATATAATCAGCATACTTTGGGAAACACCACCGAATTCTGAAATGCAAAGATATACATTTCAGTACAAACAATAAGACAATTTTCTTTTGAAAAAAAACGAATTTATTCAAAAAAAACTACAAAATCAAAATAAATACCCTGAAAATCAAAATATTACAGATAGCCTTTTTTTATCTTTTTTGACAAAACTTCTTCAACTATACTGAATAATTAAGTAACTCTGCTTAAATCTGTAACAGTATTAGTCATTGCTTTTAAGCAACGGACTAAAATATGAATCAAACTAAAACGGTTTTAGCCAAACATTTTCACTTTTTTAATTGGGCTAAAGCCCCATTCTCACAACTCAAAAATCCGGCAACTAAAGCAGACGGCAATGAATTTCAAACAATTTCTGAGTTCAACAGAACTGGATTTTCATTGCTGCAAGGCAGGATTTTCCCTCAATTCTGTACTGCCTTTCAGGCAGTGTTTGTGTTGTATCTTTTTCCACAGGTTGCGCTACGCTGACCTACGGCTATGAAGATTTGGCTTTTCGAACTTTTTTATTCGGGATTGCTAAAAATGTATAGATGACAAAATGCAAATAGCTGATTTTTACATGGAATAAAATCAAAATCTATACTTTATAACCAATCCCTTTTATTCAACTATTGATTTGATGTGTAACGTCAGTTAATAATGAAGAATTGCTTCTCGATGTCAAATTGCCGAATCTTCAGATTGAAAGAATTTTTATCGCCCTAAAAAAAGTATCAATACCGAAACATCGGCAGGCGAAACGCCGCTAATTCTTGAGGCCTGTCCAATGGTTGCAGGACGAACTTTTGAAAGTTTTTCGCGGGCTTCGTACGATAAAGAATTTAGCGAATGATAATCGAAATCTTCTTTCAAAGGAATATTTTCAAATTTAGATAATTTTTCGGCTACTTCCTGCTCTTTTTCAATGTAGTTTTTGTACTTCACACTTATTTCCGCCGATTCCAAAGCTTCTGCTTTTATCTTTTCGGGAAGTGTTTGGCAAAACTCCGAAAGTCCTTTGGAGGCTTCAGCCAACTGCCGAAGTTTTACTTGCGGGCGAAGTAAAATATTCAACAGCTTTGCCTTTTGAGAAATGGGAACAGAGCCTGTTTCTTCCAAAGTGGGATTAATTTCTTCGGGTTGTATACTATTGTTTTCCAAATAAGAAACTATATTTTCAGTGGTTTCTCTTTTTTGCTCCACTTTTTTCAGACGTCCTTCCGAAGCCAAGCCCATTTTATACGACAACGGCGTTAAACGTTCATCAGCATTATCCTGGCGAAGCAAAATACGGTATTCGGCACGCGAAGTAAACATACGGTATGGCTCGTCCACCCCTTTGGTTACCAAATCGTCTATCAATACACCGATATAGGCTTGCGAACGGTTTAAAATCAAAGGTTCTTTTCCCTTTAATTTCAAATGTGCATTGATTCCTGCCATTAATCCTTGGGCAGCTGCTTCTTCGTAGCCGGTTGTCCCATTGATTTGTCCTGCAAAATAAAGGTTTTCAATATTTTTTGTTTCCAACGTAGCCTTTAACTGTGTTGGTGGAAAATAGTCATATTCAATGGCATAACCCGGGCGAAATACTTTTGCATTTTCAAAACCCCGTATCTTTCGCAAGGCTGCAAACTGAATATCCATCGGCAAAGAGGACGAAAATCCATTTATGTAAAACGATTGCGATGTCCATCCTTCGGGTTCCACAAATAACTGATGTCGCGTTTTGTCGGCAAAACGGTCTATTTTATCTTCGATGGAAGGGCAATAACGCGGTCCCCGCCCCTGAATTCGCCCTGCAAACATGGGCGATTGAGCAAAGCCTTCACGCAAAGTATCGTGCACTTCCAAGTTGGTATAAGCCAAATAGCAACTTCTCTGCTTGGTTAAAACGGGTGTGTCGGTAAAAGAAAATTTCGCAGGGTTTTCATCGCCTTTTTGTTCTTCCAATACGGAAAAATCAATACTTTTTCCATCAACCCGGACAGGCGTTCCGGTTTTTAGTTGTTGGGCTTCAAATCCCAAATGAATCAAATTTTCGGTAAGCCCTTTTACATTGGGTTCGCCAATTCTTCCACCCGAAAAAGAAAGTTCGCCAATATGTATTTTGCCATTCAGAAAAGTTCCATTGGTTAAAACCACTGCCGAAGATTTTATCTCCAACTGCATCTTGGTTTTTACCCCAACTATTTTATGATTTTCCTGAAGAATTTCTACCACTTCATCTTGCCATAAATCCAGATTCGGAGTATTTTCCAAAATTCTCCGCCACTCCAAGGAAAACATCATGCGATCGCTTTGTGCCCGAGGACTCCACATAGCAGGCCCCTTGGATAAATTCAACATACGGAATTGAATCATCGTACGGTCTGCAACAATTCCTGACCATCCACCTAAAGCATCTATTTCGCGGACTATTTGCCCCTTGGCCACACCACCCATAGCAGGATTGCACGACATTTGGGCAATGCTATCTAAATTCTGGGTTATCAACAACGTCTTTGAGCCCATATTTGCAGCCGCAGCCGCAGCTTCTGCACCGGCATGCCCTGCCCCAACCACTATTACATCATACATCAAAAACATAGGCGTCCTTTTTTAATCACCTGCAAAAGTACGAATTTATAAACTTTCGTTTCTTTTTCTCTCAAATTTAAAACCAAAATGGCTATGAAGATTTGGTTTCCCAAGTCTTTTCCCATTTTCCTCAGCTCCTGTTTTTGATGCATAACATTTGTAGGAAAATATTAATCTTGGAATTTTGTTAAAAAAAAAATCAGGAATGACCTGCCTCGTATGGCAAATCATTCCTGACTCTTAATTCCTAATTTCTAATTCCTAATTATCTTAATAGCCCGTCGGGTAAAAATCACAACGACGGTTTTTCTCACGATTCGTCTCATCTATATTCGGCTTCAGCGGATGATGGAACGACTGGCTCACAATTGACAACCTGCCCCTATTGATTCCTAAATCTTCCAAATACTTCTGCGCAGCCTTCGCTCGACGCTCACCCAATTTTATATTATAACTGTCAGGCGCCAAATCACACGTATTCCCCGTAATCAACAACTGCATCTTCGGATAACGGTCCAATATCGACGCCTTACGATTCAACGTCAATATCGACGCAGGTAATAAATCGTCCTTGTCCAAATCAAAAAAGATCGGTTCCATCAAAATGCGCAACTCGTCTTCCAACGGCTGATCTCGCTTCACTTCCCCTACCGCTTGCACTTGTACTTGAGGACGATACAGATTCGTATCTATCGGCGGATACTGGTGTATCACATAAATCGTATCTTTTTCCCGAGGCTTCTCAGGGATCACCACGGTGGTATCCTGTGCTTCC
>JAVBMO010000170.1:0-5421 GCA_031552355.1 Bacteroidales bacterium
TGATAGTTTGCATGTTTCATCCATTATTTGGAAAGATAAAACTGATAATAAAACAAAATAGCTGTTTTCGTTTGTAACTTGTTAGATCTAGAGGTCGTTCTTTATAGAGCGGCCTCTTTTTGTTTTTAATGAAATTCAAAAGAGAAGGGGTATTTACTGAAGTTACGCACTTATTTTGGTGTTATGAATTTAGTCCGACAGGACTTGATTCTTATAATTGTAAGTCACTGACCTGTGGTTTGACAAATATATATGCCTGAAAGGGAGGGCTTTTTTACTTCTCAGAAATTGTTTAAATTTTCATTTGTTTATTTTATATCCAATGTTTTACAAAAACGCAAAGAAAGGGTAAATTTTTATCTGCATACTGATGGAATAGTCTTGTGCCCTTTGCGTTTGAAGTCAGTTTCATGTTCGGGGTTTCAGTGTTACAGATATTTCAACCCCCAGTAAAAATCGACCTTTGTTTGTAAATTATTGATTTATGTTTGTCTGTAATTGAATTAGCCTGAGAGTATTCCACTATATACACCTAAATCATTCAACTGCCGCAATAGCGTACTCACTTTTTTGCCTTTTTTCCGATTTACCAAATACTTGGAATGATTTGCCATACGAGGCAGGTCATTCCTGATTCCTTTTTGGATCCTGTAAAAATAGTGAGTTTTATTGTTTTAGCTTCTGATGGCTTCCAAGGGGTCTAATTTCAAGGCTTTGCGTGCTGGATAAATGGATGAAAGAATTCCGGCAAGGATAACCAAAACAACGATTTCAATGAAATTTTTCATATCCATTACGGGATAAACTATAGACCCAAATCCGTAATCTTCGAATTGGTCTTGCAGGAAAAAGCTTAAATCAATGCCGTTTTTTGCTGTCAGAGTAATGACGATGCTGCCAAAAAGAATGCCGACGAAACTCCCTAAACCGGTAAGTAAAAGTGTTTCGGACAAAATCATGCGGAAAATGCGGCCTTTATTCATGCCGATACAAGCTAACATTCCCAATTCATGTGTACGTTCCAAAACGGCCATCAGCATGGTATTGACGATACCAAAAGACAATGCCAGCAAAAAGATGGACAGGATAACGACAGTCATCATGTCTGTCCAAGAAAGCATGATATTCAAAGCCGGTTGAAGCTCGTCCCAACTTTGCACATCCATTCCGACAAGTTGCTTTTTCAGTTGAGGAAGAACAAGTTTACAAGTTTCAAAATCATTGACCATTACAGCCGCTTCGTGTACAGCGCCTTCTGGCAAACCTGTGTAGGGTGTAATATCGCTTTTTTTCACAAAAACCATATTCTCATCAAAAGCGCTGTTGGTGGTTTTAAAAATTCCGCCAACACGGAATGCCACACTTTGCATTTCACCATTTGCATCCTGAATAGTGAGGACTATTTTTGATTTTAACTTGACTTTCAGCTTTTCAGCAGTTTTCCTGCTGATGACAATTTGCATTTTCCCGTCGCCGGAAAGGAAAGAACCCAAAGAGTCGGGAATGCTTTGGTAAAGGGTCGAAGTGGCTTTTTCTTTTTCCACATCAACACCTTTTACGGAAACGCCCACGGCATTTGCCGCAGAAGCCAGCATCCCGTTGATTTTTAGCCTGTAACTTACGTTATTCAAATTGGGGACAGATTTGATTTTATCTTCTACAGTATCCTGCATAAAAAAGGCTGAAATATCGTTGTTGTCGGCAAATTCCGGCTGGTGGATTTGAATGTAGGAAAGTTGGGTTTTTATGTCCGAAAGCACAGTATTGCCCATCCATCCGTTTATGAAAGCAGTGGTAAACGTTCCTGCAAATAAGCCGAGTGCAATGGCGCCCATGATAATGCTGCTGCGTAATTTGTTTCGCCAAATATTTTTCCAAGCAAGTCGTAAAATCATTGTCAATGGGGTTTTATAAAGTAGCTTGAATAAAGTTTATTTCAAATTTTGAACAATTTTTAACCTCAGAATGGTTCGTATCGGATAAAATAATGTCAAACACGTGATTAGCAAAATAATAATCGTTTGATTGATGAAAATATCCGCTCCCAGATACATGGGCAAAACAGCTTCCATTCCGTAGGCAATCATGGTTTTTGCCATTTCTCCGGTAAATTTTATAGGAAAATTATAGAAATAAAAAATCAAAGAGAAACTTGCTATTATAGCCAATGCCACGCCGATTAGGGAAATCATCAGCATTTCTATAACAACGGATTTCGCCAAACGGCCTCGCTTCATTCCCAAAGCAATGAGCATTGAAAACTCCCGTCGACGTTCGTTTGTCATCATAATAACGGTGCCCAAAATGCCAAAACCTACAATTAGATACAGGATAAACATCAGGACTTTTGAAAAGGCTTTGTCCGATTCCGATTGGTTCATCAGTTTTTCCATGGTGGTTTTCCAACTCAAAACTTCGTATTGGCTTGTGTCCACAGTGGAAATGACGGCTTTCATGCTTTTGTTTAAATTTTTGCCTTTGTCAATGGAAATCAGGATACCGCTGTAACCGTTGGGCATGTCGATAAACGTTTGTGCAGCAGGCAACGACATATAAATAAAATTTTTATCCATTTCTGGCGTAATCAATGAAACAATACCCCGAACGGGAAAAAGCCCGGCAGCGCTTGAGCCGTGGTAGCCTTGCCCGATTAAGGCAAGCGTGTCGCCAACGCCGATTTTCAAGTAATCGCTTAATCCTTTTCCAAGTAAAATGCCGTTGTCGTTTTCGTTCAAATATTTTCCGGCCACAAGCCGCTTTGCCAAAGAAGATTTTTGATTTTCAAAAACGGGATTCACACCCATTAAGGCAATTCCTTTGCTCACATGGTCGGAAGAAGCCATGGCAAAAGTTTCTATCCGTGGGGAAATATTTGTAAGATGTTCTATTTTTTGCAATTTCGAAATAGTAGCGGAATCCATGGTCATAAAATTGTCTATAACTTGGTCGTTCCAAAACCCTTTTTGATGAATTTGTATATGTCCGGTTTGTGTTTGCAACATATTTTCAATCATCTTGTCCCAAGTGCCGTTGGAAAAGGAAGTCATAACAATGCTGAAAAATACCGCAAAAAATACAGACGCAATGGTAATGAATGTCCTGCGGTGATTCCGCCAAATGTTTCGCCACGATAACCGAAGGTTTGCAAGGTTCATAGGGTTAGAAGGTTTATAAAGTTTGTAATGTTCATAGAGTTATAAACGTTAAAAACTCACTTGACGCTTTTCATGTTTTGTTGTGAGAAAAAGTTTTCATTCATAGGTTTGTCATATTCGCATTTTAGGATTGTCATCACGGTTTTTTGTTTGGGTTTGTCGGCAGGAACTATTTCCATGCGAGACGGCAAAGACCTGTCGCCAAAGTTTTTAATATCGAAACTGTTCATGGTATTAATCAAAGTATTTTCTTCGTCATAGAATTCCGTTTTTATTTCGATGAAATCCGACTTGGAAATCCACAGGATGACTTTTCCCCAAACCACGGCAGCATTTTCTTTGGGTATCAGAACGATTTTGTAGCAATCAAATTCGCGGATTTTTTCGTTTCCGGCCAATTGATGCGTATAATCGTTCACGTTTGAAGATTGGCGCACCATGTCGTCGTTTGTAAAGTCGCTTCCCATCCACGATTGTCCCATCACGCTCGACGACATTTTTATCATACGGCCGATGCTGGGAACCCAGTTCCAAAGGTCTTTTCCACGTTTCAGAAAAGCTTGGCCTTTGTCTTTTGCCGGCGAAGTAATGAGTACCAAAGCGTAGTCGTCGCCTTTCGACCAGCTTTTAATTCCTACTTCGCGACCCCAGGTAGGGCGCACAATGGTCATTTTAATTTCGGAATACAAGGTTTTCCCTTGGCGTTTTTCTTCGGCTTTTTTTACAATGTCTGTGGCTGTAAGGGTTTGGGCATTGAGGGAGAGGGAGAAAAAACTTAAAAATAAAACCAAACTGAAAAAAATCTGCTTCATTTTGTTTCTCTTAGTTTAAAGGGTTCAACACGAATATATTTTTCAAAAATAAGAAGTATTCTTGAAATTTTAAAAAACTTTTATTATTCAGATAAAAACAGGAGAGAATGCAAAAAGTTCAAGGATAGGGGAGAGGGCTGTGTGAAATTTACTGTCTAATTTTTATACCAAATTGCTACCCAATTCAGTATATTAAGAGGCTTAAACCGTCAGAGCTTTCTTTCTAAAACAAAAGTTGCTCCTAAAATAAATTCAGGAGCAACTTTCTTTACTGTATTTCTACCGTCAAATTATTTTGACCAATCTTCGGCTTGAGTGCGTATATATTGTTTGTAACGCCATTGAGCATTTTCCTTAGAAGCTTGGAACAATTCCGTTGCTTCGGCAGGATACAATTTTTTCAATGAGTTATAACGTACTTCACCATCGATGAAGGCTTCAAATTTATCCCAATCGGGTTCTTTGCTGTCCAATTGGAATGGGTTTTGACCTTGTTCCGCCAACATAGGGTTGTAACGGTACAAATGCCAGTAACCGCATTCAACTGCACGTTTGGTTTCTTCTTGCGATTTGCCCATACCCGATTTCAAACCGTGGTTGATGCAAGGTGCATAAGCAATAATCAATGAAGGTCCCGGATAAGCCTCGGCTTCTTTAATGGCTTTTAAGTATTGAGATTGGTTTGCGCCCATGGCCACTTGTGCCACATATACATAGCCATAAGTCATGGCCATTGCGCCCAAATCTTTTTTGCGAATACGTTTTCCTGAAGCGGCAAATTTTGCAATAGCGCCGATAGGTGTGGATTTAGAGGCTTGACCGCCGGTATTCGAATAAACTTCGGTATCCATAACCAAAACGTTTACGTTTTCGCCCGAAGCCAATACATGGTCTAAACCACCGTAACCGATGTCGTAAGCCCAACCGTCGCCACCAAAAATCCACATAGATTTTTTTACTAAATATTGACGTAGATCGTAGATTTTATCGCAAATTTCGCATTTGCATTTTTCGATAGAAGCTACAATTTGGTCTCTCAATTCTTGTGTTTTTTCTGCATCTTCGCGGTTGGCAATCCATTCTTTGAAAAGGGATTTTTGCTCGTCGCTGCATTTGCTGCAATTTTGAGCTTCTTCCATCAAACGAACCAAACGCTCGCGCATGTGATTTACAGCTGTTGCTTGACCCAATCCAAATTCGGCATTGTCTTCAAACAAAGAGTTACCCCAAGATGGGCCTTGGCCTTCTTTGTTTGTTGTGTAAGGCGATGAAGGGCAAGAACCACCATAGATAGAAGAACATCCGGTGGCGTTGGCAATCATCATGCGTTCGCCGAAAAGTTGAGTGATTAATTTGATATAAGGTGTTTCGCCGCAACCTGCGCAAGCTCCGGAGAACTCAAACAAAGGTTGTGCAAATTGGCTGTTTTTTACAGTTTTATCGCGGCCTACCAA